>NZ_JBFBAZ010000052.1:0-51831 GCF_040682475.1 Hamadaea sp. NPDC051192 | reverse complement strand
ATCGTGCTGTTGACGGCGACGCAGGCCACGACCTTCCGACCGGACGCGTTGTCGGCGCGGCATCCGCAGCTGGTGGTGCTGGACCTGTTGTACATCGCGGTGGCGCAGCGCACGCATGAGCGCTCGCACGCGGCCTTTCAGCGTACGGCTCGTGCGGTGGAGGCCCATCGGATCAAGGAGGTCGCCGAATGAAGGACCTCCGCTCAGTCTTCGACGCGGCGCCGACGCCGCACCGCGTCGAGGTCCCTTCGGGGATGTGTTTCATGACCGTCCTCTTGGGGACGAACGCCAACCCTTACCTCGAGTCGCGGTGTGCCGGACGTCTCCGGCCCATCGCCTGACCCGTACCGAGGAGACAAAGATGTCCAACTCCCCCTCTGAGCTGAACCGCCGCACGGTTCTGCGCCGTGCCGCGGTGGCCGGCGCGCTCGCCGTGCCCGCCGTCAGCTTCCTGGCCGCCTGCAGTGACGACGACAAGGGCGGCGACACCGGCGGCACGGCCAAGACCCCGACCAACCCGTTCGGCATGAAGGAAGACGCGACCGTCGAGGTCGTCATCTTCGACGGTGGCTACGGCCAGAAGTACGCGACGGACGGCCTCGAGCCGAACTTCAAGGCCGCGTGGCCGAAGGCGACCGTCAAGCACACGGCCACCCAGGACATCACGGCGCTGCTGCAGCCGCGGTTCCAGGGCGGCAACCCGCCGGAGTTCGTGAACAACTCCGGCACCAAGTCGATGGACTTCGGCGCACTGGTCGCCGACGAGCAGCTCGCCGACCTGACCGAGCTGTGGGACGCGCCGTCGGTCGACGACCCGAACAAGAAGGTCCGCGACACCGTGTTCGCCGGCACCGTCGACGCGGGTTCGTTCAACGGCAAGCCGTTCGTGCTGTACTACGTGTCGACCGTGTTCGGCATCTGGCACTCCGGCAAGTTGTTCAAGGACAACGGCTGGGAGGCCCCGAAGGACTGGGCCGGCTTCCTGGACCTGTGCGCGAAGATCAAGGCCAAGGGCATCACGCCGTACGGCTACGCGGGCGCCAACGCCGCGTACTACCAGTGGAACGTGATCCTGGTCCAGGCCGCCAAGATCGGCGGCGGCGACATCCTGAAGAACATCGACAACCTCGAGGACGGCGCGTGGACCAACGACGCCGTCGTCAAGGCCGCCTCCGCGTGGGGCACCCTGGCGTCGAAGGGTTACATCAACCCGGCGTTCGAGGGCCTCAAGCACACCGAGGTGCAGCTCCAGCAGAACCAGTACAAGCTGGCGATGTACCCGTCGGGTGACTGGCTGGAGGGCGAGCAGGCCGCCACCACGCCGAAGGACTTCGAGTACCAGCTGGCGCCGGTCCCGGCGTACGACGGCTCCGACAAGCTGTCGCCGGCGGCCGTTCGTTCGGCGGCCGGTGAGGGCTACTTCGTCTCGAAGTCGGCTGCCAACAAGGCGGCGGGCCTGGAGTTCATGCGTCAGATGCTGTCCAAGAAGAGCGGCCGCGCGTTCACCGAGATCACCGAGGCGCACGCGCCGACCGTGGTCGCGGGTGCCTCGGACGGCTTCGCCTTCCCGGCCGGTGTCAAGAGCTCGCAGGCGGCTCTTGCCGCGGCGGGCAAGGATGTCGTTACCCTCTTCTTCGACGGCTGGTACCAGGACCTCGACAAGGAGGCCCGCGCCGCCACCAACGAGCTCATGTTCGGCCGCATCGACGGCAAGGCGTGGGCCGAGCGGATCCAGAAGAAGGCGGACGCCATCAAGAAGGACGCGTCCATCACCAAGTTCAAGCGCTGATTTAGGAGCGTTGGGGTCATGCGGCACGGCAAGTACCCGTTCGTGGCGGGCTTTCTCTTCCTGCCGGTCCTCTTGTATGTAACGTTCGTCATCTATCCAACGTTGCGAACGTTCTACATCTCGATGACCGCGTGGCGAGGCTTTGCGGTTCCGCCGAGGTGGATCGGCTTCGACAACTACAAGCAGTTGTTCGACGACGACCGCTTCTGGCAGGCAATCACGCACCACCTCGAGTTGCTTGTCGCGCTGCCACTGATCACCATCGCGATCGCCCTGTTCTTCGCGTTCCTGCTGAACGTGGGCGGTGGCTCCAAGGGTGGAGTGCGGACCGGGGTCTGGGGGTCGAAGTTCTACCGGGTGGTGTTCTTCCTCCCCCAGGTCCTGGCCGTCGCCATCGTCGGCGTGATGTTCCAGACGGTCTACCGTCCGGACAACACCGGCCTGGTCAACGGGGTGCTCACGAAGATCGGGCTGGACCCGATCGCCCTGCTGGTCAACAAGAACACCGCGTTGTGGTCGATCATGTTCGTCGCCATCTGGCAGGCGGTGGGCTTCTACGTCGTGCTCTTCTCGGCGGGGATGTCCAGCATCCCCGCGGAGATCTATGAGGCCGCCGAGCTCGACGGCGCGTCCCGCTTCTCGCTGTTCTTCCGGGTCACGCTGCCGCTGCTGTGGGACACGATCCAGGTCGCCTGGGTCTACCTCGGCATCGCCGCGTTCGACTTCTTCGCGCTGGTCAACGTGCTGGCGCAGGACGGCGGTTACGGCGGTCCGGACGGAGCGACCACGACACTGGCGACCGAGCTCTACTACGCGGCGTCCAAGAGCAAGCTCGGCTACGCGTCGGCGATCGGTGTCGTCCTCTTCTTCTTGACGCTGACCTTCGCCGCGCTGACACTGCGTGTCACCAAGCGCGAAACCATCGAGTACTGAGTGGGAACCGCGATGACGACGAACACCACCCCCGCACAGGACCGCAGGCCGGCCTCCGGGAGCCCGGCCACGCAGACGACGGCCGGCCGCCAGAAGCGGGAGATCCGTTTCTTCTCACGGCTCAGCAGCCTCTCGCTGATGATCTGGTCGATCATCATCCTCGGTCCGCTCGTCTGGGTCTTCCTGTCCTCCTTCAAGTCGCCGGAGGAGATCTTCAGCAGCCCCTGGACCCTGCCGTCGAAGCTGCGGTGGGACAACTGGGAGCGGGCCTGGAACACCGCGCACATCGGCACCTACATGCTCAACAGCGTGATCGTGGTGGCGATCAGCACCTTCGGCACGATGCTGCTCGGCTCGATGGCGGCGTACGTGCTCGCGCGGTACAAGTTCTTCGGGCGCGGGTTCATCTACTACCTGTTCGTCTCCGGTCTGGCCTTCCCGGTCTTCCTCGCTCTGGTGCCGCTCTTCTTCGTGGTACGCGACCTGGGCCTGCTCGGCACGAAGACCGGCCTGATCCTGGTCTACATCTCGTACTCGCTGCCGTTCACCGTCTTCTTCCTCAGCGCCTTCTTCAAGACGCTGCCGACGTCGGTGGCCGAGGCGGCGATGATCGACGGCGCCGGGCACATGAAGCTGTTCTTCCGCGTCATGCTGCCGATGGCCAAGTCGGGCCTGATCAGCGTCGGCATCTTCAACATCATCGGGCAGTGGGCGCAGTACCTCCTGCCGCTCTACCTGATCCCGGGCGGTGAGGAGTACCAGGGGAACTGGGTGCTCACCCAGGGCATCGCCTCGATCTCAGTCGCGGCCGGCTTCAAGTCCGACTGGGGCGCACTGTTCGCGGCGATCACCATCGCGATCCTCCCGATGATCATCATCTACGCCGTCATGCAGCGGCAGATCCAGGCGGGCCTCACCGCCGGCGCGGTGAAGTAACTCAGCAACTCACCTATCCCCTCGAACGAGCCGATCTCCGGTGGAGGTCGGCTCGTTTGTCGTACGGGGAACGCAGAATGAGCAGCGTGATCGTCGCCGTCGCACCGGACCAGTCGGGGGGTGCCGTCGTCCAGCCGCTCGGGCCGGACGGCGCTCCGACGGCGGAGCCACGCCGCGTCACCGAGCTGGCCGCCGAGCTTCGCGCCCAGCCCGAGGCACGTTGGGTGTGGCCGAGTTCGGAGACGACCTACCCGGCGATCCTGGACGCTGCGGTGCGCGTACCACGGTGTCATGACCTGGAGATGACCGAAGCCCTGCTGGTCGGAGCGGAGGGTGAGTGGGGCGCGCCTCGGTCGATGGCGGCCGCGTGGGCGCGGCTGACCGGCGGGCCGGTGCCCCCCGATCCTCCGGTACGCCAAGCCGCACCGCCCGGCGACGCGCAAGGGGCCCTGTTCGGCGAGCCCAGCGCGGTTGCCGAGGCCACCATCGAGCAGGTCACCGGGGTGTACGCCGCCCAGCTGAAGCGGATGGCGGCCACGACCGACCCGGCGCGGTTCCGCATGCTGGTCGCGGCCGAGTCGGCCAGCGCGCTGATCGCCGTCGAGATGGCGCGGGCGGGGCTGCCGTGGCACGCGCCGACCCACGACCAGCTGCTCACCGACCTGCTGGGCGCGCGCCGACCGGCCGGTGGGCCGCCGCAGAAGCTGGTCGAGCTGACCGAGCAGATCTGCGAGTCGCTGGCGAGCCCAGGGCTGCATCCCGATTCGCCGGCCGAGCTGCGGCGGGCGCTGCGCAAGGCGGGCATCGACGTGCCGAACACCCGGGCGTGGGTGCTCAAACAGGTGGAGCACCCGGCGATCGAGCCGATCCTGCACTACAAGGAGCTGTACCGGATCTGGACCGCGCACGGCTGGTCGTGGCGGCAGCAGTGGGTTCGGGAGGGCCGGTTCCATCCGGCGTACGTGCCGGGCGGGGTGGTCAGCGGCCGCTGGGCGACCCGGGGTGGCGGCGCGCTCCAGATCCCGGCCGTGCTGCGAGGGGCGGTACGCGCCGATCCCGGCCGTCGCCTGGTCGTCGCCGACGCCGGTCAGCTCGAACCACGCATCCTCGCGGCGGTGTCCCGCGATCCCGGGCTGTGCAAGGCGGCCGGGCCGGGCGACATCTACACCGGGCTGGAGGGGTTCGCCGACCGTGGCACCGCGAAGATCGCCCTCCTGGGCGCGATGTACGGGCAGACCGGCGGCCAGGCGGCCCCGGCGCTCGCCGTCCTCAAAGGGCGCTATCCGCGCGCCTGGGCGGTCGTGGAGGACGCCGCGCGTACGGGGGAGAGCGGGGGTCTGGTGCGCTCCTGGCTCGGCCGGACGTGTCCCCGGCCCGGGGCCGCCCCCGAATCCGAGGGCGACTGGTTCAACAGCCGCGACGGGGACCTGCGTACGTCGGCGGGTCAGCGCGCCCGGGGCCGGTTCACCCGCAACTTCGTGATCCAGGCGACCGCCGCCGAATGGGCCGCGACCCTGCTCGCCCTCGTCCGCTCCCGGCTCTGGGACGTCGACGCCGAACTCGTGTTCTTCCAGCACGACGAGGTGATCCTCGACTGCTCTCTAGAGTGCGCCGACTTCGTCGCCGGGCTGCTCCAGGAGTGCGCCGACGAGGCCGGGCGGCTGCTGTTCGGGTCGACGGGCGTCCACTTCCTCATGGACGCCAAGGTCGTCGGGGCGTACTCGGACGCCAAGCCTTCCTGACTTGGGGTGATCTTGAACGGAAAACGCGGCTCTGACGGCGTTTTCTGTTCAAGATCGCGTCGCGCTTGTTGATCTAGGCGAGAAAGGGTCGCCATGGCCGCCATTTCGCGCCTAGATCACCTGTGCCGGTCGCGGAGGCGCCGGTCGTGGGAGCGCCGGTCGTGGAGGCGCCGGTTGTGAAGGCGCCGGTCGGGGGAGCGCGCAGACGACGATGCCCGCCGCGACAGCGACGGGCATCATGCGGACGAAGCGTCAGATGTCGATGCCGAATCTTCGCAGGATCGCGCCGCCGGCCAGCCATGCTCCGGCGCCGAACGAGACGATGATGAAGATGGTGGAGAGCACGAGCGTCTCGACCTTGCCGCCGACCTCGACCGAGATGGAGTTGGGCACACCGATCATCCGCCACAGCCGGATCTTCTTGAAGCCGGTCGGGATGGGCCACAGGATCGGTACGCCGGCGCTGGTCACGATGTCGCCCATGAGGTGCACGAAACAGCCCACGCCGACGGCGAACCCGATGAGCGGATAGCCTCGGCCCGAGTCGAGGTTCTCGAAGGTGTACCAGGAGGCGGCAGCCGCGACAGCGGTCGTGATGACCCAGCCGGCCCGCTTCGCCCAGTGCTCGAAGACGCCGCGCAGGGCCAGCCCGATCATGAAGAACAGGATCGGCAGCACGGCCCACTTGCCGAACCGCTGGCACAGGAAGCTCGCGCCCCAGCCCATCAGCAGGACGAACGGCAGCGTGTGGGTGAACGTGCGGTGCCCGTAGTCCCGCTTGGGGTCGTGGCTGAGCCGGGTCGCGGTGTAGATGCCGAGCGAGAGCTTCTCGATGACCTCGGAGATGAACATGGAGACCGGGCCGAACGTGTGCGCCACGGTCGCGCCGCCCTGGTTGGTGGTCACCTTGCCGGAGAGGTCCAGGTCGGGCAGGAGCGCGCCGCCGGCGCACATCGCGGTGCCGAGGGCCAGATAGAGCGGCGACTGGTGTGGATAGTCGAAGACCTGCTCCATCACCACGGATCCGGCGAGCCAGGTGGCGGCGCCGGAAAGCGCGTGCGAACGCCCCATCATGGTGGCTGATTCCTCCCCATTGGATGACTCCGAGATCACGGGTCGCGCACACTTTGCCAGAACACTTGTCCCAACGCAATCAGCCGGACCTCCAAGGTGGATGTATCGCCGGCCCCCGCTCGATCCGGCGTTGGCCGGGAGGACGGTGGGCCGGCGTAGGTCACAGCTGACGACGGTGGATTTCTAGTGCACCGGCTCCACTGCCAGCAGATCGGCGATCAGCGACGTGAGAATGCCCGGCCCGTCCTCGGTCAGCACCGACTCCGGATGGAATTGGACTCCGGCGTACCGGGGGGCGCGGAGCGCGTGCACGAATCCGTCCTGTCCGGCGGCCAGCTCGACACCGTCCACATCAGAGGCGAGGGCGGTGAACGTCGAGTAGTAGCCGACTCGGCGTACCGTGCCGAACAGGTCGGCGTCGACCGGCAGGCCCTGCGCCGGCACTTCGCGCCGATGCAGGGTCAGCCCAAGTTCCTGGGCCAGCACCTGATGCCCCAGGCACACGGCGAGCAGCGGCTTGCGATCCGCGAGCCGCCGCCGGATCACGCGGCGCAGCGCGGCCGCGTTGGCCAGCGCCGGGTCCGCGGGATCGCCCGGTCCGGGCCCGGCCACGACCAGGTCCGCGTCGATGCTCTCCACGACCGACTTGTACGCCTGAAGCGTGACCGTCATCCCCAGCGAGCGGAGCATGTGGGCGAGCATGCCGGTGAAGGTGTCCTCGGCGTCCACGATGACGCAGGTGCGCCCCTCGAACGGGCGCGCGAACGTCGCCTGGGTCCGGTCGGCGAGCCAGAACGGCGAGAGCCGGTCGTTGCGGGCGGCCAGCGTACGGATGACCGCGGGATCGTCGGCGAACCGGGTCGGCGCCCCGGCCGGGGTGGCCTTCGCGGGCACGAGACCCAGCGCGGCCAGTACGCCGGCCGCCTTGGCGTGCGTCTCGGCCACTTCGCCGTCCGGCGTGGAATCGCGTACCAAGGTGGCGCCCACCGGAACCCGCACGAGTCCGCCGCCGATCCGCGCGGTCCGGATGAGGATCGTGGAGTCGAGCCGGGGCGTGCCGGTGTCGTCGTGGTCGAGGAGCGCGACGACACCGCCGTAGTAGCCGCGGCCGCGTTGCTCGTGCCGGGCGATGACGCGGCAGGCGTTCTCGATGGGGCTGCCGGTGACGGTCGGCGCGAACATGGTCTCGCGCAGCACCTCGCGGATGTCGAGCGAACCGCGCCCGGCCAGCAGGTACTCGGTGTGGGCCAGGTGCGCCATCTCCTTGAGGTACGGGCCGACGACCTGGCCGCCGCCGTCGGCGACGACGGCCATCATCTTCAGTTCCTCGTCGAGCACCATCGCCAGCTCGTTGACTTCCTTCGGGTCGGCGAGGAACCGGAGCAGGCCGTCCCGGTCGGGTCCGGCGGCGGGATGGCGGTAGGTGCCGGAGATGGGATTCATCATGACCATCCCGGCATCGCTGGAGACGTGCCGCTCGGGGCTGGCCCCGACGAAGAACTCGGTTCCGGTGAACACCAGGAACGTCCAGTACGCCCCCGTCTCCGTACGCAGCAACCGGCGCAGGCACGCCAACGCCGTACGCCGTTCGTCGGCTGCCCTCGCTTGACGCGTGCGGTGGATGACGAAGTTGGAGCCCTCGCCGCGGCCGATCTCCTCGTCGAGGACGCGGCCGACGATCTGGGCGTACTCGTCGTCGGCGATGTCGAATCCGAGGTCGTCGACGACGCCGATGTCGTCGGGCAGCGCGGCCAGCACGTCCGGCAGGGTGGCGCGCCCGCGTTCGGCGGCCACGAGGCACAGCAGGGGCTCGCCGTCGTCCAGCGCGGCGAAACCGCGTTCGGCGATCTGCCGGTGCGGGAGGAGGGCGAGGGTGGGCGTACCGGGGTCGAGGGGGATCAGGCCGGTGGACGGCGCGGTCTGAATCTGTCCGATGAGGACTTCGACGTGGTCGGCGCCTTCGCGGCGCAGCAGGGCGTACGGGCGGGCGCCGTGGAGCAGCTCAGGCAGGTCGGGCAGGTCGGTCATGCGGGTCTCCCAGGCTGTGGGCCGCCCGGTCCGGCGGTC
Source organism: Hamadaea sp. NPDC051192 (assembly GCF_040682475.1). Taxonomy (NCBI): domain Bacteria; kingdom Bacillati; phylum Actinomycetota; class Actinomycetes; order Micromonosporales; family Micromonosporaceae; genus Hamadaea; species Hamadaea sp. NPDC051192. The sequence continues at coordinate 43,290 of NZ_JBFBAZ010000052.1, read as the reverse complement.
TGCCCCGGAAACACCGACGGCCGCCTCACCGAGGCGGCCGCATCGTGGATGCGCGAGCTTCAGGCCGCCGGAATGGCGGGCCACCAGCTCTGTCGCGCGAACATGCCAGAAAGCTAGCAGAAAGATGATCGTGACCGCGACATCTTCCGTCGTTTTATGTCAGATGGTTGGCTCATCGTCGGCTTTTCGGCCGATGGGGGTTACCATACCGGCATCCTGCGAGCCCTGGGGCGGCGCTCGTGGGGTGGGCGCCTGCCGGCCGGGTGGCGCCGTTGCGCAGACACGACAACCGGAGGGGCGGCGGTCATGTTGGGGAGGTTGCGCAGTAGGCGATCCGACGCGCCCGCGTCCGATGAGGACAGCGGCGGGGCGGTCAGCCGGGGGCACGTGAACGACATCGTCGTCAACCTCGCGCGGCGCAGTCAGTCGCTGGTGGAACGACAGCTCAAGGTGGTCGAGGAACTCGAACGCGACGAACGCGACCCGGAGCGCCTGGCGGCGCTGTTCCGGCTGGAGCGACTGACCGCCCGGATGCGGCGGACGAACGAGAACCTGCTCGTCCTCGCCGGCGGTTCGGCCCGGCGGCGTGGCCGGGAACCGGTGCCGCTGGCGGCGCTGGTGCTCGCGGCGGTCTCGGAGAACGAGCAGTACCAGCGGGTGCGGGCCGAGGTCGAGGACGGCGTACAGGTCTCGGGTGTGGTCGCGGCCGATCTGGTCCATCTGCTCGCCGAACTGCTGGAGAACGCGGTCGGCTACTCGCCGCCGACCAGCGTCGTCCGGGTGACGGGGGAGCGGTCCACGCGGGGCGCCCGGGTGATCATCACCGATCAGGGCATCGGTATGCGCGCCGAGGTCCGGGACGAGCTGAACGAGTTGCTCGCCGACCCGCCCGAGGTGGACGCCTCGGTCACCGAACGCATGGGGCTGGTCGTCATCGGCCACCTCGCCGCACGGCACGATCTGCGGGTGACCCTCGCGGAGGCGGCCGGGGGCATCCGCGCCACCGTCGATCTGCCGGAGGCCGTCCTGGAACCCCGCAAACGCGACCTGACGGCCGCCGTCCGGCTCACCACCGGCGAGCCGTTCGACGTCGATACGACCATGCGCCTGCCCGCGGGCGAGCCGGTCGAGGAACACACCATTCTGCTGCCGTCCCGGGTGCCGATGGCGAGCCTGCCGCCGTCGACCGGACAGCCGGAGCCCGTGGAGCAGCCCATCGCGGCCGACCCCGCGACCGAGCGCGTGCTCACCCGGCTCTACGACGGCCTGCGCGACAACTGATCGATCGGAGCACTTGATGGTGGTCGACACGTTGAGCCCGTCGGCCCAGCGGCTGCATTGGCTCATCAGCGGATTCGTGGACCGGACCGCGGGCGTGGCGCACGCCGCCGTGGTCTCGGCCGACGGGCTTCCGCTGGTCGCCGCGCAGTCGCTGGCGCACGACCGCGCGCTGGAACTGGCGGCGATCACGGCCGGACTGCACAGCATCGCGCGCGGCGCGGCGGAACTCACGCTCTCCTGCGCGGTGTCGCAGACCGTGGTCGAGATGGACCGGGGCTATCTGCTGATCATGTCGGTCAGCGAATCGGCCGTCCTGGTGGTGCTCGCGGTGCGGGCGGCCGACCTCGGGGTCATCGGCTTCGAGATGGTCCGGCTGGTCAAGGCGGCCGGTGACATGCTCACCCCGCAACTGCACGACGAGCTCGGCGCCACCTGGTGAGCCCGGTCAGTCGGCCTTCTCGGCGGCGTTGACCTTCTCGACGTCGTCGACGGCGGCCCGCAGCGCGGTCGTGCGTACCGGGGTGATGTCGCCGCTCTTCTCGGCGAGGCTCACCCGGTTGCGGAAAGCCTGCAGCTTGCCCTTGATCTTCTTGGCCAGCTGCACGTCGATGATCATGTCGCCGATCTGGGCGTCGAGCCGCTGCGCGACATCTGCCGTGATCTCGCCCAGCGAACGGCCGGCGGTGACACTGTCGCGCAACGCGCCCAGGGCAGTCTTGACCGCGGCGGGATCGGGCGTCGGCGACCCGCTCGGGCTCGGCGAGACGCTCTGGCCAGGGGTGGTGCTGCTGCCGGGCGGCACCGGTGACGTGGAACCGGCCGGGCGCGGGGACTCACTGCCCGGAACCGTGTGCGCGCTGCTTCGCGGGGCCGACCCGGGAGTGGACCCGGTCCACTCGCTCGGCTCGGCGCCGGTGGGCAGCAGCGACGGCAGGGCGCCGGCGGTCACTCCGCCGACCCCGGCCGCGACGACAGCCCCGGCCAGGCCGACGGCGGCCAGCCCCACGCGGCGGCGGCTGGGTGCGTACCGGGGGCGGACGGCCGGCGCGGGGGCGGCCGTGGTCAGGGCGGCGTACGCCGTGGCCAGGTCGCCGGCGGTCTGACCGACGCGGGTGGCTCTTTCGCAGACGGCGGCAAGCGCTGCGGGCACTTCGCGGACGCTCGACTCCACGAGCTGGCCGAGGGCGCGGACGTCGTCGTATTCGCTGGCCGCCTCGGTGTCCCAGCCGAGCTGGGCCGAACCGACCACGCCCAGCAGCACGGCACCGGTCCCGGTGAGCATGACGTTGCCGGCGTCCACTTCGCCGTGAGTGAGGCCGCGCCGATGCAGCGCGGTCAGCGCCTGACCGACGTGCGCGCCGATCTGCGCCGCCTCGGTCGCCGACAGCGACCCGGCGGTCAACCGGTCGCCGAGCAGCTCGCCGTCGATCAAGCTCAGCACGACGAACGGCGTGGGCGCGCCGTCCACGGTGAACGCCTCGCCCACGTCGAGGACGCCGACCAGGTGCGGATGGCTGACCCGGGCGGCCGCGCGAGCCCGGGCTCGCAGCGCGATGAGGCTGTGCTCGTCACCGGCGGCGGTCGGGAAGAACTTGACCGCGACCGGGCGACCCAGCACGTCGTCGAAGGCCGACCAGATCTGCGCACCAGGCGACGCCGCTAGACGCTCCACGAGGAGGTAGCGGCCTGCTATCGGGGTACCCGCGGCGAACCCGAGCATGAGAGGAGTCTGCCTTATCCTCGCCGGTGCCACCGAAGTGGCCCCGGATGAATGGACCAGATGAGCCGCCGCCACCACGAGCGGCGGGAGCGAAGCTCGCCGACGTACGCCGTCGCGCTCGCCCGAGCCCGGTGCGCGTCGTCCTCGGCCAGCCGGCCCGCGCTGAACTCGGCCGCGTTGACCAGCCAGGCGAGGTCGTCGAGCCGGGGCGCCGGCAACCGGACGTGTTTGCGGCCCGGTGGGGCCGCCGCCTCCCCGGCGAAGGTCACGACCTCGGCCGCGGTCAGATGCCGGGGACTGCCCTGACCGGCCAGGCGCAGCGCGTCGGAGACCTCGAGCCAGGCCCCGGCCACCCGGTCGGCCGGGCTGCCCTCGTCGAGCCGCCGGCGTCGCAGAGCCCGGCGGGCGATCAGCAGGGCCAGCACCAGACCGACCAGCACCAGGACGAACAGGCCACCCGCGCCCGCTCCGACCATCGGCAGCACCGAGCCGGCGGCGGCAGCCGAGCCACCCGACCCGGACGGGGCGGCGGCCGAGGCGGAGACCGACTCGGTCGGCAGCGGCTCCTGCGAAGGCGGGTCGGTGGACGGCTCCGGCTTCGGCTTGAACTGCTCCTCCAGCGGTTCAGGCTGCTGACCCGGCCGGGGCAGTGGATCGAACGCCACCCAGCCGACGCCCGCGAACAGGACCTCCGGCCAGGCGTACGCGTCGGAGGCGAGCACCTTCGAGGCGCCCTTCTTCGCGTGGAACCCGACGACCACCCGGGCGGGCAGGCCCATCATCCGGGCGAGGACGGCGTACGCCGCGGCGAACTGCTCGGCGGTCCCCTTCCCGCCGCCGTAGCCGGTCTTGTCGCCGAATAGGAAGTAGTCGAGGTTGGGCAGGGCATGCCCGCTCGGCGCCCCGCCGTCGAGGCGGTAGTGGTTGGCCAGGAACTGCTCGATCGCCGACGCGCGGGAGTACGCCGCGGAGTTGTCGGCGGACAGCCGCTGGACGAGCTGCTGCATCCGCTCCGGCAGGGTGCCGCTGCCGACGGTCAGGTAGCGGCTGACCTCCGGTCCAGTCGGCACGTCCGCGGTGGGCAGCGTGTTCTCGTCCGGCTGCGCCTGCACCGACGTCACGGCGTACGACATGCCCGGCGTGAGGCCGGTGGGCAGCATGAGCGTGCCGCTCTCGACGTCGACGCTGACCCGCAGGCCGTCGACGCGGCGCGCGCTGGCGACCGCGGGCAGCAGCTTGCCGGCGAGGCCGACCACGGTGATCTCCTGGGTGACCGTGGCGTCCTTGACGAGGGTCTGCTCCGCACCGGCAGCCGCGGCCGGCGGGGCGGGCGGCGACGGCAGCGTACGCGCGGCGGGCCGGTACTCGCCGGAGACGTGCCAGGTCACGCCGTCGTAGTCGGGGAGCACCGCGAGCCGGATGGCGCTGTCGGCGCTGAGGTTCGTGTCGAGCAGGTGCTCGGTCGGGTTCACCGCCCAACCGGAGAGCCGGATCAGCGGGTTCTGGTCGAGCGCGTCGAGTTGCGGTGGCGTCACGTACGCCCGGGGGTCGACCGGCGCCTTGTCGACCACCCCGGCCAGCCCCGGTCCTAGCAGGGCGGCGACGGCGACGATCACGGTGACTCCGGCCAACGCGGCGACTGCGGCCCGGACCTGCAACGCGCGCCGGGTGACGGAGTCGATGCGGTCGGTCCGCACCGGATCGGGCGCGGCGGCCCGCGCGGCGCTGGTGCCGGTGAGCGCCAGGGCGGCGATGGCCAGCCCGCCGAAGATCAGGCCGGTGCTCAGCCCGCCGCGATGCGGCCCGACGAGGAACAACGCGCCGCCGTAGAGCAGCGTCGGCGGGAGCAGGCTTAGCAGCGTGCGCCGGGCCCGCCCGGCGAGTTCGGCTGAGGTGAGCCCGGCCAGCCAGGCGGCGATGACGGGGATGACCACGGTGTCGGGCTGCGGTTCGATCGGCACGAGCGCGGTCAGCAGCCGGGGTACGCCGTTGGCCACGGCGTCGGCGGCGACCTCGGGCAGGCTGCCGGGGACCTCGGCCTGCTTCGCCGACAGCCACACCGCCAGCGCCAGGTACGCCAGCAGCCCGAGCACCGACAGGGGAGCGTCGGTGTAGGACGGCAGCCGCCGCACCGCCACGGCGAGCAGCACACTGGCCACGCCCGCCCCGGCGACGAGCTGGAACAGCAGCGGACCGTCGTAGATGCCGCCGAGCGTCCACCCGGCCAGGACGATCATCGCCGCCAGCACCACCGGTACGCCGAGCGCGCGGACCAGCCTCACCATCGGCCGACCCCCTCCCACTCGGCGGCGAACTCGGCGCCGTCCTCGGCGCGTAGGAACAGCATCCCCGCGCCACCTGGGTGTGGCTCGTCGGGTCCGATCGGGCCGAGGATCCCAGTTACCACGGTGGCGAAGGTGCCGCGCAATGCTCCGACCAGCCCGAGATCCGCCACTCCGCCGATGCCCGTGAGGTAGACGAGCGTGTCACCGGGCCGATGCTGGCGCAGCCGATTGGCCGCGTTGGCGAGCCGACTGTCCACAGTGTCTGGCTCATCGGCGGTAGCCGATGGTGCGACCTCCGCGAGGGCGTCGAGCTGCGGTTGAGCGCTGCCCCGGTGACCGGCGACGGCCCGCCCGCCGACGGTGTGCAACACGATGGGCAGGTCCTCGCGGACCGCGGCCGCGATGACCGACGCGGCCGCCTCGCAGGCCCCCTCGAAGGCGGCGATCTCGCCGTCGGGCTCGGCCGGCGCAGTCCATGATTCGGCCCGGTCGTCCAACAGCACGACGATCCGGGGCAGGCTGGTGTCGAGGTGCTCGCGCACCATCAGTTCGCCGACCTTGGCGCTGGTCCGCCAATGCACGTGCCGCAACTCGTCGCCCATCACGTATTCGCGCAACGTGTCGAACGTGATGCTGCCGTGGGGAACCCGGTCGATGCGGCCGTCCATGCTGCGGCTGACACCGGCCGGGACCGCCTGCAGCGGATGGATGCGCGGATGCACCCAGATCGAGGCGGAACCGCCGTGGTCGCGGCCCAGCGACAGCAGACCCAGCGGGTCGCGCCGGGTCACCCGCAGCGGGCCGACCTGGATCACGCCCCGCCGCCCGGTCGGCACCGGATAGCCGACGTCCATGGTCGCGCCGGCGCGCAGCCGCAGCACCGGCACGGCGACCGCGACCTTGTCGTGGACCGTCTGCCCATCCACACCCAGGCGACCGCAGGAATCCTCGGCGACCAGGCTCGCCGCGAGCAGCCGGCTGGAATTGCGGACCGTCAGGACGACATGGCTGCCCTCGCCGCGGCCGACCCGGTCGGGGTCGACCGACCGGTCCACCTCCAGCCGAGGCCGCCAGACGCCGTAGGTGAGCGCGCAGCCGATCGCGACGAGCGCGGTCGCGCCGACCACCACCAGCTCGGGATAGCCGAATCGGATCCCGGCCAGCGCCAGCAGCACCCCGCCGACGCCCAGGCCGAGGCCACGCGGCGTGATCGGCAGGCGAGCCGCGAACCTCATCGGGACCGCGAGTCAGCCTGACCGGGCAACGGCACCGGCACCGACTCGATCGCGTCCTGCAAAACCTCAGCGGCGGTCACCCCACGCAGCTGCGCGTCCGGGGTGAGCAGGATGCGGTGCGCGAACACCGGCTCCACCAGAGCCTTGAAGTCCTCCGGCAGGACGAAGCCACGGCCCTCGGTCAAGGCGTACGCCGCCGCCGCTCGCGTCAACGCGATCACGCCACGGGGGCTGACCCCGACCCGGACGTGCTTGTGGTCGCGGGTCGCGGCGGCCAGGCGCACCGCGTACGCGTAGAGCGGGTCGGCGGTGTGCACGCGCTGGGCCAGCCGGATCGCCTCGGCGACCGTGTCGGTGGAGCAGACCGGCTCGATGGCCTCGGGCGAGCGGATGTTGGCCCCGCGCAGAACCTCGATCTCGACCAGTTCGCTCGGATAGCCGACGGACAGCTTCATGAGGAACCGGTCGAGCTGCGCCTCCGGCAGCCGGTAGGTGCCGTCCATCTCGACCGGGTTCTGCGTGGCGACCACGAGGAACGGGCGCGGCACCGCGTGGCGTACGCCGTCGACGGTGACCGTGCGCTCCTCCATCACCTCCAGCAGCGCGGACTGCGTCTTCGGCGAGGCGCGGTTGATCTCGTCGGCGATCACGATGTTGGCGAAGATCGGGCCCGGGTGGAACTCGAATCCACGCGACGCCTGGTTGAAGATCGTGACGCCGGTGACGTCGGAGGGCAGCAGGTCCGGCGTGAACTGCACGCGCCGCCACTGCCCCTGGACGGCGCTGGCCATGGCGCGGGCCAGCGTCGTCTTGCCCACGCCGGGCACGTCCTCCAGCAGGACGTGCCCCTGCGCGAACAGGCAGATCAGCCCCAGCCGCACCACCTCGGGCTTGCCGAGGACGACCGTTCCGACGGCTCCGGTGAGCCGGGCGGCCAGGTCGGCGAACGCGGTGACCTGCGCGGGGGTCAGCGGCGGCTGGGGCTGGTTCACGTCATCCCTCGTGTGTCGTCGTGGTCGGGGCTAGGTCAACAGGCTGGTAGGTTGCCGAACTCTCCGTCGGAGATGTCGGTGTACGCGAGCGGGATGTAGTACGGGTCGTTGACCATGACCCAACCGGTGCTGCGCCGGTTGTTGTTCTCTCCGGCGGCGTTGATGCTCACGCCCGAGCCCCGGCAGATCGGGTTGATCGACTGACCGTCCCGATGGTAGACGCCGTTGGCACAGCAGCCGTTGGTCTGCTCGAGGTAGCCGTCGCCGTTGTCCTTGTACTCGTAGACGCCCTCGGAACAGCCGTTGCACTGCGAGGTGGCGGACAGCTTGGTCGTCCGGGCGGTGCCGGAGGCGGTGTAGGAGCCGGCCGCGTTGCTGACCACCAGCGTCCACGAGTACGCCTTGTCCGCCCGGTTCACGCCGACGCTGAGCTTGCTGCCGTTGGCGCAGGAGGTGTCGGTGACCGACGACTGCCCGGCGATCGTCAGCTTGCAGGTGACGGCGTCACCGGTGAAGGTCGCGGCGACCGCCACCGCCGAGTACGTGGTGCTGGCGCTCTCGGCGCTGCGCACCGGCGCGGCCAGCGTCTTGGCCGTGTCCTTCGCGGCCGGGCCGCTCCCGGCCTCGTTGACCGCCACCACGGAGACCTGGACGGTCGCGCCGTCGGCGAGCCCGTTCCAGGTGAGGCTGAGCCCGGTCGTGGACTTCGTCGTGCCGTTGACGGTCACCTGGTATTCGGTGATCGGGCGGCCGTTGTCCGAGCCCGGCGTCCAGCTCACCTTGATGGTGCCCTTGGCGCTGGTGACGGTCGTGGCGGACAGGCTCTTCACCGCGGCCGGCTTGGCGAACGGAACCACCGTGTTGCTGACGACCGACGCCTTCGAGGCGACGCCGATGTCGTTGACGGTGATCACGCTGAACGTGTACTGGGTGCCGTATTCGAGGTCACCGGCCTTGACGGTCAGGGCGTTCGTGGTGGAGGTGCCGATCGGCGCGTTGACGCCGTTGGACACCGCGGTCACCTCGTAGCGGGCGACGTTGTGCCCCTGGCCGTTGGCCTTGTCCCAGGTGACCGCGACGGTGCCGTCCGGCTTCTCGACCGCCTTGACGGTCAGCGGCGGGTCGGGGACCTCGAAGCTCGGCGTGACCGTGTTGCTCGTCCGCTTGGGCCCGGTGCCCTTGGCGTTGACCGCCCACACCGTGAAGCTGTACTTCTGGCCGTTGACCAGCCCGGTGATCACCAGCGAGCGTTGGTCCGCGCCCACCTGGAAGGTCTGGCCGTTGCCCTCCACGACGTACTTGAGGATCGGCGAGCCGTTCTCCGACGCCCGGCCCCAGGTGACCCGGGCCTGCGTGTTGCCCGCGACCGCCTTGAGGTTCTTGACCGCGCCCGGCTTGCCGACCGGCGGGGTGGGCGGCGGAGGCGGCGGCAGTTTCGGCGGCTCGCCGCCGAGGACGTCGTTGACGAACTTGTCGACGACCTTCACGTCGCCGTTGTCGTCGACCACCCGCGCCGACGCGGCGTTGGGCGCGTTGATGAACAGCCGGTTCTCCCGGACCTCCAGGTCGATCGGCCCGTTGGCCTCCTTGAAGGCGATGGTGTCCAGCAGCTTGCCGTCGCGGTCGAGGACGTAGATCGCGCCGTTGGTCTCGTCGGCGACGTAGAACCGGCCCGACCAGGCGACCGCGGGCTTGAGCTTCGCGCCGGCCCCCGGCACGGTGAAGTCGGTGACCTTCTCCCCGGCGACGACGAAGACGTGCTTGCCGTCGACCACGGTGACGGGCACGTCGGGCCCGTTGGTCCGGGTCGGCAGCGCGCCGGTGCCCTGCAGGTCGAGGCCGACCTGGCGCTGCTGCTCGTCGATGACGGTGGTCAGTTTGCCGTTGGTGCGGTCGAGCACCGCCACGCCGCTGTCCAGAGTGGAGACGACGAGGTCGTGGCTGCGGTCGGCCACGGTCACGGTCTTCACGGTCGTCGGCGAGGCGCCGCCGCCGGTGCCGCCGGCCGTGGGCGCCGGTCCGGTCGGCTCGATCGCGGCGATCGTCCCCTCCTCGGGGATGGCGATCCAGAGCCGGCCCTTGCCGTCGAAGGTGCCGCCGGTGATGCCCGGCGGGAAGTGGATGGGCTCGCCGACCCCGGCCAGCGTCCGCGGATCGATCTGGCGGACCACGCCCTGCGCCGGGTCGATGAGGAACGCGGCATCGCCGTTGAGCGCCACCGTCACCCCGAGACCGGACGTGCTGCCAGCCGTGCCGGACGACTGCAGGGTGGCGAGGTCGAAGGCGTCGAGCTTGCCGGTGTTGACGTCACGCAGCACGAGGAAGCGGTCGGTCTGGCTGACCTGCAAGGTGTGACCGGCCGAGTTCGGCACGCCCATCCGGGTGTCGACCCGTCCGGTGACGCCGTTGACCCGGGCCATCTCGCCCTTGAGCGAACTCCACAGCCAGGAGCTGGAGTCGTAGTTCGCCGCGGCGTGGTCTTTCGCCCCCAGCCCGAACCACGTCAACGCCACCCCCGCGACCAGGGCCAGCACCGTCGCGATCGTGACGATGCCACCCTTGGTGCGGGCACGGCGTCCGATGGCGCCGGGTGACAGATCCACCATGGTTCGCCCTCCCCCTTCGCGAGCCGGCTCAGCCGGCACGCTCGTATGGCGTTCCTCCCTGAAGCCGGACGTCATCATAGGTCCCCGCGCCGACATCGAAAAGGCGCGGTTGTCCGTCTGTGGACAATGTCGTCCGGACTGACCGAGTACTCACCCGGCGCGGCGAAAGCGATGCTCAGCTGGGCTTCGCGCTGCCTCGCGTCGTGCATACGGGCGTCGATTCATAGATCTCCGCACCCGAGTAAATCGTCACGACGCTGAAACAATAGGAGAACTTGGCATTGAGTCCAGTGATCGTGAACGTGGGCTTCGCCCCGAGGTTGCCGGTCACGAGCTTCATCGCGTCGCGGCTGGCGCCCATCTTCACGGCGAACCCGGCCGAACCGCCCGCCGGATCGGTCCAGCGCAACGTGATGGAATCGCCCCGGTCGCTGATCGTCAGGTTGGTGGCCGCACCGCGCGGCGCACCCGTCGACTGCTGCGACTCGGTGGTCTGCGGCCCGGTGCCGGACGGCGTAGTGCCCCGGCTGAGCATCAGGACCACGACGACGCCCGCGGCCACCACGGCGACCAGTGCGGCCGCGACCGCCGCCGCCATCGCGCCCCGGCCGCGCTTCTCCACGATGACCGACGGAGCGGCGGTGAAGACCTGCGACGGCTGGGCCACCGGGATCGGCGGCGGCGCGATCGGCTCGAGGTCGGCGGACTCGTCGACCGGGTTCTGCGCGTAGCGTACGGGGCCGCTCAGGGACGGCAGGGGAGCGTGCTGCACCGGTACGGGCAGCATGTCGGTCCGCTCCGCCAACGCGGCGCTCGGCACCTGATCGGCCATCATCGGGCCGTCCTGCGGCGCGCGTTGCGGCAACCCCGGCTGCCCGGCGTGAACCGGCTGCCCCGGCTGCCCCGACTGCCCCGACTGTCCTGCCTGGCCGGGCTGTCCGGACTGTCCAGGGTGGACGGGCTGTCCGGACTGTCCAGGGTGGACGGGCTGGCCCGGCTGGCCGGGGTGCACGGCCGGACCCGGGTAGGCGGGCTGACCCGCCTGTCCAGGGTGGGCGGGCTGACCGACCTGGCCCGGATGGACCGGCGGCGGCACGGCCAGCACACCGGGCGCCGGGCTGTACGGCTGCCCCGGCACCGGCTGCCCACCACCGGGCTGTCCACCACCGGGCTGTCCACCACCAGGCTGGCCCATGCCAGGCTGGCCCATGCCGGGCTGGCCCATGCCGGGCTGGCCCATGCCGGGCTGGCCCATGCCGGGCTGGCCCATGCCGGGCTGGCCCATGCCGGGCTGGCCGGGCACGGGCTGCGCCGGAGCCGGCGGGCTCTGCGGGCCGAGCCAGGCGATCGCCTCGCGTACCTGGTCCTCGAGCCCTTCGACGCCTCCGCCGTGCGTCGCCACCCGCGCGTAGTGCTTGCGCGCCTCGTGCTTGTTGCCGAGCGCGTCGGCGACGTTCGCCAGTTCGAAACTGATCCGCAGCAGCACCGGCTCGGACTCGTCGAGCCGCAGCAGACCGGCCTGCAGCGCCTCCTCCAGTACGCGCCGCGCCGTGGACGGGTCGCCGGCCCGCCGATGCAGCGTCGCCAGCAGCAGAGCCGTGGCGAGAATGTCCGGATGGTCCTCGCCGTACTGGAAGGTCGCGCTGTCGAGGCTGTCTTCGAGCAGCATGCGGGCCGAAGCGAGGTCGCCTCGGTCGCGCAGGGCACGGGCCTGCGCCCAGACGTCGGGGAGGTGGGTCGGCTGCGGCACGCGTACATGCTGCCGCGTCGGCGCAAGATTCACCAGCCCGTCGTCCACAGGCGGGACGGACTAAGCTGGCGGACGATGAAGCTCGTATTGGACCTGCACGACATCTTTAACAAGGGCGGCGAAATCGATCGCGCGCTCAACGGCATCGTGCGCGAGGCGATCGCGAAGAAGGCCACCCTGGTGGAGATCATCCCGGGGAAGGGTTCGGGCCAGCTCAAGAAGAAGGTCCTGCGCTTCCTCGACCAGAAGGAGATCAAGGCGCTCTACCACCGGGTGGAGAAGGACTCCAAGAACTTCGGCCGCATCTTCGTGCACTTCCGCCACAAATAGGGCCAGCCGCCCTCCGTAATACCCGCCGCGATCGGCGCCAGATCAGGGTTATGCCTGGAATCTTGGCCCAAGATCGCAGGCATAACCCTGATCCGCTGGAAACCCGGAACCCGCCCGCCCGGGAGCCGGAAACCCGCCCGCCCGGAAAGCGCGCCCGCCGCGGGGGCGAGGAAGCCGTGTCAGGGGGCGAGGAGCCAGCACCGAGCGGAGTGCGACTCCGACCCGGCGACGCCGAAGGTCGGCACCGATTCCGCGCACTGCGGCATGGCGTGCGGGCACCGGTTGCGAAACAGGCAGCCGGTCGCGGGCGGTTTCCCGCCGCGTACGACCAGGGATTCCCGGGCGGGTCGCACGGTCGACGGGTCGGGCGCGGCCGCCGCGAGCAGCTGGGTGTAGGGGTGGGCGGGGCGCAGGATGACGTCGTCGCTCGGGCCGCTCTCGACGATCTGACCCCGGTACATGACCATGATCGACGTCGCGAAGTAGCGGGCAGTGGCGAGGTCGTGCGTGACGTAGAGGACGGCCAGGTCCTCCTCACGTTTCAGCTCGTCGATCAGGTGCAGGATCTCCAGCCGGATCGACACGTCGAGCATCGAGACCGGCTCGTCGGCGAGCAGGATGCGCGGCCCGGGGGCGAGCGCGCGGGCGATGGCGACTCGCTGCCGCTGGCCGCCCGACAGCTCGTGTGGGTACCGGTGGGCGACCTGGTCCGGTGGGGTCAGGTTGACGCGGCGTAGCAGGTCGACCGCGCCCTCGGCGGCGGTGCCGCGTTGGGCACGCCCATGCAGGAGCAACGGCCGGCGCAGGTGGTAGCCGATGGAGTGGGCCGGGTTCAGGGAGGCGAACGGGTCCTGGAACACCATCTGGACCTGCCCGCGATAGGCGCGTTTCGGCCCCGGCGGTCGCCCGTCGAGCAGGACGCGGCCGGAGGTCGGCCGGGTGAGCCGGGCCAGCATCCGTGCGATGGTCGACTTGCCGCTGCCGCTCTCCCCGACGAGCGCGACGGTCTCGCCGGACCGCAAGGCGAAGGAGACGTCGTCCACGGCCGTCAGCCGAGTGCGCTTGCCATGATCGCGCACGGTGAAGACCTTGCTCAGGTTCTGGACTTCCAGGCTGGTCACGCCGTCACCCTCTCCTCTACGAAGTGGCACGCCACACCGTCCAGCAGCGCCGGCTCGGTGGAACAGGGCTCGAAGGCGTGCGGGCAGCGTGGGGCGAACGGGCAGCCGCCCGTGAGCCGGGCCAGGTCGGGCGGCGTACCGGGGATGCCGCGCAGCGCTTCGCGATCGCCGCGCAGGCTCGGGAACGACCGCAGCAGGCCCTGGGTGTAAGGGTGGTGCGGATTGTCGAGGATCTCCCGCGACGTCCCGGTCTCCACGAACCGGCCCGCGTACATGACGGCCAGCCGGTCGCTGATCTCCAGCAACAGCGACAGATCGTGGGTGATGAAGACGACCGCGAAGCCGAACAGCTCGCGCAGGCGATCGATCTCGTCCAGGATGTCGCGCTGCACGACCACGTCCAGCGCCGTCGTGGGCTCGTCCATGACGATCACATCCGGTCGCAGGGCCAGTGCCATCGCGATGGTCACGCGCTGCCGCATCCCGCCCGAAAGTTCATGCGGGTACGCCGAAAGCCGTGCCCGGTCGATGCCGACGAGGTCGAGGAGTTCTTCGCAGCGCTCCTCGACCGCCTTGCGGGGCAGGTCGGGTTCATGGGTGGCGAAGACGTCGGCTACCTGTTTGCGTACCGTCATCACGGGGTTCAGCGAGTTCATCGCCGACTGGAACACCATCGCGATGCGCCGCCAGCGGAAGGCGCGCAAGGCGTCACCCGCCAGCCCCAGGACGTCGACGGGGTCTTCACCGGGTCCGGTGAAGGTGATCGAGCCGCCGGTCAGCCGGGCGGGCGGACGCAACAGCCGGGTGATCGCGTACGCCAAGGTGGACTTGCCGCAGCCGCTCTCCCCGGCGATGCCGAGCACTTCGCCGCGGGCGAGGTCGAAGCTGACCTGGCGGACCGCCCGGACCGGATTATGCCGTCCATAGTCGACGGTCAGATCCTTGACGCTGAGCACGACGTCGCTCATCTGTTCACCGGCCAAACGGCGGCCGGCGCCCCGATGAAGGGCCGACTGTGCCTGCCGCTGATCGTTCCGATCACGAGGCCTCCTTGCGCAGCCGCGGGTTGACCCGCTCGTCGATGGCGAAGTTGATCAGCGACAGCCCGGTGCCGAGCAGCGCGCAGAACAGGCCGGGCGGCACGAACCACCACCAGGCGCCCCGGGGCAGCGCCGAGGCGGAGAGCGCGTAGTAGAGCATCCCGCCCCAGGAGCCGGAGGCCCCGCCGGCCAGGCCGAGGAAGGCGAGCCCGACCTCGACGAGTACGCCGCCGAGCACCGCGAAGACGAACTGGGCGGCCACGATGGGGGCGAGGTTGGGCAGGATCTCGAAGGCGACGATGCGCCAGCCGGGCTCCCCGGCGACCCGGGCGGCGTCGACGTAGTCCCGGTTGCGCAGCGACAGCGTCTGCGCCCGCAGGACGCGAGCCGGTCCGGCCCAGGCGGTGACGCTGATGATCGCCGCGATCATCAGCAGACCCTTGGTCTCGGTGTAGTCGGTGATCAGGATGACCAGCGGCAGCCCGGGCAGCACCAGGAAGACGTTGCTGAGCAGGGAGAACGACTCGTCGAGCCAGCCGCCCAGGTAGCCGCCGACGACGCCGACGATCAACGAGAAGGCGGTGGCGAACACCCCGACCAGTACGCCGATCGTCAGCGAGCCGCGGGTGGCCGACATCAGCTGGGCGAGCACGTCCTGACCGGTGTTGGTGGTGCCGAGCCAGTGCGCGCCCGACGGCGCTTGGAGCTGGTCGTAGCTCAGTCCGTCGGGGTCACCGGTGAGCAGGGGACCGAGGACGGACAGCAGCACGAACGCTCCGGCGATGCCCAGTCCCGCCAGCAGTTTGCCGGACGGGCGGCGACGCGTACGCGGAACGTCGGTCACCGGCGCGGTGGGAGTGGCGAGCACGGCGGTCACGCGCGGGCCTCCTGTCGCGTACGCGGGTCGATGACGCCGTAGAGCAGGTCGACCAGCAGGTTCGCCCCGAGCACGGCCAGCGAGATGATCAGGAAGATGCCCTGCATCAGCGGGTAGTCGGCGCTGTTGACCGCCTGGATGAGGGCGAAGCCGATGCCGGGGTAGTTGAAGACAATCTCGGTGGCGATCTGGCCGCTGACCACGAAGCCGAGCGAGATGGCGAACCCGGCGACGCTCGGCAGGACGGCGTTGCGGGCGGCGTAGGAGAGCATCACCCGGCGCGGCGACAGGCCCTTGGCCTCGGCCATGACGACGTAGTCCTCGGCCATCGTGGAGACCATCATGTTGCGCATGCCGAGCATCCAGCCCGCGACGCCGGACAGCACGATGGTCAACGCGGGCAGCGTCCCGTGATAGATCGCGCTGCTCAGGAAGGCCCCGCTCGCCTCCGGTCCGGCGAAGGTGGCGACGTCGTAGCCGAAGTTCAGCGGGAACCAGCCGAGCGTGGAGCCGAGCAGGAAGAGCAGGATGAGCGCCAGCCAGAAGTACGGGATGGCGGCGAGGAAGGTGGTCGACGGGATCAGGCCGTCGATCCAGGTGCCGCGCTTCCAGCCGGCCAGCGCGCCGAGGCCGACGCCCAGCGCGACGGTGATGGTCAGGCTGACGCCGACGAGGACCAGCGTCCACGGCAGCGACTGCGCGATGACCGTGCTCACCGGCACCGGATAGTTGGCGATCGACAGGCCGAAGTTGCCGTGCGCGAGGTTCTTCAGGTAGCCGAAGTACTGCACCCACAGCGGGTCGTCGGTCACCCCGAACTGGAGCTCCAGCGCGCGCCGGTACTCCGGCGGCGGCGGTGAGGTGGCCTGCACCCGGGACAGGAACAGGTCGACCGGGTTGCCCTTGATCAGGCGGGGGATGAAGAAGTTGAGGGTGACCGCCGCCCAGGCCGCGATCGCGTAGAACCCCAGTTTGCGCAGGACGAATCGCATCCATGCCTCCTTTCTCGACGCGCGACGCGGCCCGGCCCCGGCCGTCGCCGGGGTCGGGCCGCACGGGGCTACGCGGGGTTCAGGTTCTTCGCGACGATGCCGCAGTCGGGCTCGGAGAACGGCAGCGCGAGCGCGTACGGGTTCTCCTCCGACGGCCAGCCGGTGGCGTGCAGGGTGCGGAACTCGGCCAGCGAACTGGACTGCTGGATCGGGATGTACGGGGTGTCGGCCACGATCTCGTCCTGGATCGCGTAGATCTGCTGCTTGATCGCGTCGGTCTGGTCCGGCGGGGTGGCGGCGATGGCGGCCAGGGCCGCGTCCACCTTCGCGTTCTTCCAGCGGGCGTTGTTCTGGTTCGCCGGCGGGATGCTCTTGGTGCTGCAGATGTTGTAGTACATGAAGTACGGGCTCGGCCCGCCCCACGCGTTGTAGATCGCCATGTCGAAGTCGCCGCTCTGCAACGCCGCGATGAAGGCGTTGTAGGACAAGGCGTTCGGCTTGAACTCGATGCCGACCTCCTTGAGCAGCTGCTGCACCACCTGCATGGTGGCCTCGTAGTCGGTCCAGCCGGTCACCAGGCTGCAGGTGAAGGAGAGCTTCTTGCCGTTCTTGGCGTAGATTCCGTCGGCGCCCTTGGCCCAACCGGCGCCCTCCAGCAGCTGCTTTGCCTTGTCGGGGTTGTACTCGACCTTGGCCTCGGCGTGCTTGGGCGAGACGTAGCCGGCGAAGGTCGGCACCACCAGCTGCAACGGGCTGGGGATCGCCCCGAGGTCGGCGAAGGCCAGCTTGATGATCTTCTGGCGGTCCAGCGCCACGTTGATCGCCTGCCGGACGGCCGGGTCGGCGAACAGCGGCTTGGTCAGGTTGGGGATCAGGTTGGTGACGTAGAGGAAGGACTCGTTCTTGAACTTGTTGTGCGCGGAGTCCTTGCTGATGAACTGGCTCTGGATGTCCGGGATGAAGATGCCGGCCCAGTCGAGCTGCCCGGAGGCCAGCGCGGTGGTGGCCGCGTCGTTGCCGGTGAAGGACCAGAAGCGCAGCCCGGCGATCTTCGGCTTGCCGCTGTCCCAGTACTTCGGGTTCTTCTTGAGCACGTAGCTCTGCGCGGCGAAGGAGTCCTTGACGAACGGGCCGGTCCCGACGGGGTTCGCGTTGACCTCCTTGGTCGGGTCGGCGATCGGCTCCCAGATGTGCTTGGGAACCATGTAGGTGCGGCCGGCGATGTTCCACAGCTCGGTGTAGACCGCGTCCTTGAAGGTGATCTTCACGGTCTTGGCGTCGACCACGGTGGCGTCGACGATGTTGGTGCCGTTGGCGTTCAGCGCCGGGTTGTTCTTGCGGTAGAGGAAGTTGAAGGCCACGTCCTCGGCGGTGAACGGCTTGCCGTCGTTCCACTGCACGCCTTCGCGCAGGGTGAAGGTCAGCGTCTTGCCGCCGTCGCCGAACTCGTACTTGGTGGCCAGCAGCGGCTGGACGTCGTCGGCCTTGGCCTGGTTGAAGAAGAAGAGCGGCTCGTAGATGAGGCCGCGGGTGCCGTTCAGCGGGGTCGGCGCGAACTGGTTGTAGTTCTCGGTGAACTGGCCCGAGGCGCCGGCGAACACGTTGAGGATGCGCTCGGCCGGGGGCTTGGCCGACTCCTCCGCGCACGCGGCGAGGAAGGCCGCGATGCCGGCGCCGGCGGTGGTGCCGAGGAACTGCCTTCTGCTCAGACTCATGGCGTCTCCAGTGAGGGGTCTGGGAAGCGCTCCCAGAGATCGGCGGATGTTTCGCGGAGATGACCGTCAGGTGTCTGCGATCACAGCACTGAACCGCTTAAGTGTCAATAGCTCATGACAGATAGGCATTGACCGCTTATCGTAAGCCTGTTTGCCTTAACCGGTTCTTGGCCGCAAGATGGAGCGATGCACAGCGGCAGCTCCAGCCCGGCCCGAGTCGGCGCACCCCGGAAGACCATCGGCGACATCGCCAAGGCGGCCGGCGTCTCCAAAGGCGCGGTCTCCTATGCGCTGAACGGCAAGCCCGGCGTGTCCGACGCGACCCGACAACGGATCCTCACCATCGCCCGGGACCTGGGCTGGCATCCCAGCAGCGCGGCGCGTGCGCTGTCCGACGGGCGGACCGGCGTACTCGGGCTGATCGTCGACCGGCCGGCCCGGACGCTCGGCATCGAGTCCTTCTTCATGCAGCTCATCTCCGGCATCGAGGCGACCCTGTCGGCTCGCGACGTCGGGCTGCTGCTCCAGGTCACCGACGACCAGGAGAAGGAGATGGCGGCGTACCGGCAGTGGTGGGCGCAGCGCCGGGTCGACGGCGTCATCCTGGTCGACCTGCGTCGCGACGACCCGCGGGTGCCGCTGCTGGAAGGGCTCGGGATGCCGTGCGTGGTGATCGGCGGGCCGGAGGGACTGGGCACGCTGCCCGGCATCTGGAGCGACGACACCGGCGCCGTCACCGAGGTCGTGGAGTACCTGGCGGCGCTCGGCCATCGGCGCATCGCCCGGGTCGCCGGGCTGCCGGGGCTCTACCACACCGCGCTGCGCGATCGCGGGGTCGCGGCCACCGCCGAACGGCTCGGCCTGCCCGAGGTCGCCACCGTGTACGCCGACTACACCGGCGAGGAGGGCGCGCGTATGACCCGGGCGCTGCTGTCGCGGCGGCCCATGCCGACGGCGGTGATCTACGACAACGACGTGATGGCGGTGGCCGGCGTCGCGGTGGCGCACGAGATGGGTGTCGACATCCCGCGCGAGCTGTCCGTCGTCGCCTGGGACGACTCGCCGCTGTGCCAGCTGGTGCACCCGCAGCTGTCGGCGGTCAGCCGGGACATCGCGGCCTACGGATCGCACGCGGCGGAACGCCTGCTGGAGATCGTCGACGGCACCACCTCGGCCACCGCTCAGGACGCGACACCCAGGTTGGTGCCCCGGGGCAGCACCGCCCCGCCTAGTGGGCAGGACTAGGTCCTGCCCACTAGGCGGAGCGGTGCACCGCTGTGTCATCACGGGGGACTAAGCCCATCCGGTTCACGCCGCGTCAGCCATCACCGCGCCGTGTCTCGGAGAACGCGTACCCCAAAAGCTTGTAGTTCGACCTCGGCCACCTCGTGACCGGCGGCGAGATCGCGCAGCCCGGCCGGGGCGCCGTCGGCACGGACCGGCGCGACCGTGACCGGCTCGTCCGCCGCGTTGATCAGCCAGACGAACCGGTCGCCGTCCGCGTGGCGCAAGGCGTCCACGAACACGCGCGGATCGGCCACGCGGACCGCGGGCCGCACGCCCGCCAGCTCGGCCAGCGCGGCATAGAGCCGGCCGGTGGCGTCCGGGTTGACGTGCGGCGTCGCGGCCGCCATGGCTTCCAAGGGGTACGCGCAGAAGACGATTCCGCCGGCGCCGACCGCCCGGCGCAGCAGAGCCGGCCGGCCGAACGGATCCACCGCGAGCACCTCGGCGTCGACCGCCTGCACCGGCAGGTACGCCCGCACGTGCTCGTTGCCGCCCACCACGAAGTCGAGCGCGTCGCCGGTCCGCAGCCCGCCGAAGTCCTGGGTGACGGTGAACCGGACGGAAGGGCCCTCGACCCGGTCGACCAGGCCGTAGCGCAGTTCGTGGCGGACGCCGAAGATCCGGTCGACGCCGGCGTACCAGGGGCCGCGCTGGTTGTCGGTACCACCGTCGCAGTAGGACACGAAGACCGTCGCGCCCGCCTCGGCCAGCTGCTCCAGCCGCCGCCAGCCGGGCGCGGTGAGCTGCTTGAGGCTGGGCAGGACGTAGAGCCGGCAGCCGTCGGCGATCCCACCGGGCGCGTCCTTCGAGCTCTGCCGGATCAGCGCGGGCGGCAGGTCGGCCGACCGCAGCCCCAGGTACGCCTGCTCGACCGCGCCGAACGTGACGCGCCGCTCCCGCTCGTCGGTGAACTGGTACGCCGTGTCGGCGTGCGAGGTGAGCACCAGCCCGACCTGGCTGTCCTCCCGTACGCAGCGCGGCAGGTCGACGGCGTCGAGGATCTGCCGGAACGCCGCCATCTCCCGCAGCGACGCCTTGGGCTGCCCGTGCACGTCGGTGACCCCGAAGTGCAGTTCGAACGGGTGATGCGAGTACGGCGCCTCGTCGAACAGGTCGTCGAAGTCGGTGTTGTTCCAGCCGACCCAGCCGGTCGAGCCGGCCAGCAGCGACGTGTGCAGCAGCTGGCGGTACCAGTGCCCGACGTTGTCGTCGGAGACGAAGTCGCTGGAAGCGCCGAACTCCTCCAGCACCACCGGCTTGCCCGCCACGTGCGCCAGTTCGCACGTGTACGCCGCCCGCCAGTGCTGGCGTACCTGGTCGTCGCCCATCGGGTAGACGTGCGGGCCGATCCAGTCCTGCAACGGACCCAGCTCGGCCAGCCGGAAGCCGCTCTCGACGCCGCTCTGCTCGATCGTCCAGGCGCCGTCGCCGATCGAGACCGGCTGTGTCGCGCCGCCCGCACGTAGCCCGGCGACAAGGAGCTGCGCCCAGGTCGACACGGTCTCGACGGTGCCCCGCCCGCCGTAGAGCGGCATCTCGTTGGACAGCAGCCAGCCGCTGACCGCCGGATGCCCGGCGAACCGGCGGGCGACCTGCTCGGCGAACCACGCCTGGCGGCCGACGAGCCACACGTCGCCGTAGAGGTCGCGACCGCCGCGCCAGGCCGGGTCCCAGTTCTCCCCGGACATGTGGCCCACGATCAGGGTCGGGATCGTGCTCAGCCCGTACGCCGAGTGCTGGTCCAGGAAGTCGCCGAAGCGCGCCATGACGTCCTCGTCGAGCCGGTCCGGCGTGGGCATGGCGTCCGGCCAGAAGAAGAAGCTCCGGGTGACGGTGAGCCCGTGGTCGGCGAGGACCTGCAGCTCTTTGGCCACGACCGCCGGGTCGTAGCGGGTCCACATGCGGGGTCCGCCGACCCGGGACCAGAAGTTGACGCCGAGCAGCGGCTCACCGGTGAGGACCTGGAGGGGACGGTGCATGGAGTGCTCCCGTGATCGTGAGGGATGGGCGTGCCTGCGATCACAGCACTGAACCGTTTAAGTGTCAACACGCTAGCCATACGGCCCTCCCCGCCGCCCCTCCCCACTTAACCGGTTGTCCCCCCCCTCCCACCCCTCCCACCCCACCCTTTTCCGCGTTGATCATGGAGTTAACTGTGGTGTCGGCGGCGTGGCGAGGGTGCCAACTCCATGATCAACGGGGCCGGCGGTCTGGTTCGGCGGCGATGTCAGACATCTGCGGTATCTTTCGCGACTGACGACAAGGGACGGTCCTGGGGAGAGAAGCGGTCGTGGGCTGGGAACCGGAGGAGGAGCAGCCACTGTGGAGGCTGGCTCCGATGCACCCGTCCTGGGTGCGCTGGCTGCCCTGCGCCGTCGCCAGCCTGCGGGTCGTCCCCGACGACGACGGGCCGCCGCGATTTCCGCGGTCCTGGTACGACCGGGCCGAACTCGGCCTGCCCTGGGACGAGCCGGTGTGGTGCGACCCCGGCCCGGTGGAGGAGTGGTTCGAGCAGTCGCCCGGGCACTCCGAGGACGAGGTCCGCTCCCACTACGACCAGGTGGTCGAGGCGCGTACGCGGCGGATCGAGACGTTCACCGAATGCTGCTCACGGGCGGGCATCCCGGTGCCGCTGACGCTGCGCCAGCTCGTGGACTGCCTCGTCGCCCTCGGCGTGCTCGACGTGCTGACCGGTCCGGGCGGGGAAGCCTGGCTGGTCACTCAGTTCGCGGCGAACCCGCTCGACATCCTGCCGCTCACCCCGCAGGAGGCGGCCGAGGAAGCCGCCGCGCAGATGCTCGAACGCGGCGTCCTGGCCGGGATCGGTTTGCGCCGGCTCGCCGAGGAACAGGCCCCGGATGGTGGTGGCAAGACGGTCTGGCTCACGTTGCGGCGGCTGGGTGACGAGATCGGCCTGACTCCGGCCGCGACCCGGCTGGCGTTGGACCTGATCGCCGCCGAGGAGTCGTGGATCGCGGTGGAGTCGGGGGTCAACCTGCTGACGGTCGGGCTCGACGAGGCGTTCGTGATCCGGGCCGACCACTCGCGGCTGGCCCAGGTCTACGACATGGACGAGCTGATCGCCCCCGAACACATGATCTGACGGCGTCGCCCCGCTACCCTTCCGCGCGATCATGAACGTACGGTCGTGATCGACCGGCGTGTCGTGTCCCGAGCCCCCTGATCGACTCCGCGAGCGCATGATCGACGGCGTGTCCCGCCAGTGACCCCAGGAGTGATCCCTTAGCGTGACGACTTGATCACGTTCAGCGTCCATTTAGGCCCGTTCAGTGTCCATGGGGGAGAGTCATGCTGGTCCGTCGACCTGGCGCTGGCGGTGCTGCGTACGGTGCTCGGCCTGGTGAGCTTCGCCGCCGGCTTCGGCTGATGAATTCATGGGTGTAACTCTTGTGATGGGGGACACACCGAGGTTACTGTCTGGTAACCCCCGTCCCGACAGGAAAGGCAGGCCCCCGATGCGCATACCGCGCAAGTCCCTCGCCCTTTTCGCCGGCCTCGTCGCGGCCGTCCTGCTCGCCTCGCCCGCCGCCGCCGACCCCGGCCCGCCGCCCAACTCGATCGCGAGCATGGGCGACTCCATCACCCGTGGGTTCAACGCCTGCGGCTGGTACGTCGACTGCCCGGCGCGGTCCTGGAGCACCGGCACCTATTCGTCCGTCAACAGCCAGTACTCCCGGATCCTGGCCAAGAACTCCGCGATCTCCGGGAAGAACTACAACGACGCGAAGTCGGGGGCCAAGGTCGCCGACATGTACGGCCAGGCCGGCACGGCGGTCGGCCAGGGCGTCCAGTACGTCACGATCCTGATCGGCGCGAACGACGCCTGCACCGGCAGCGAGTCGTCGATGACCTCGGTGGCCGCGTTCCGGACGTCGATCGACTCGGCGCTCAACCGGATCAAGGCCGGGCTGCCCACCGCCAAGGTCGCCGTGATCTCCATCCCCAACGTCTGGCAGCTCTGGAACGTCGGCCACGTCAGCGGCTCCGCCGTGAGCACCTGGAACCTGTTCGGCATCTGCCAGTCGCTGCTGGCCAACCCGACCTCGACCGCGCAGGCCGACGTCGACCGGCGGGCGCGCGTACGCCAGCGGGTCGTCGACTTCAACGCCCAGCTCGCCGACGCGTGCGCGGCGTACGGGACGAACTGCGACTTCGACGACAACGCGGTGTTCAACTACCCGTTCCAGCTGTCCCAGGTCTCCGGCTGGGACTACTTCCACCCGAACACCGCCGGGCAGGCCGTGCTGGCGAGCGTCACGTACGCCGCCGGATTCGGCTGGTGATCGTCTGGTGATCATTCGGTAGCAGGCCGGGGTATGGACTCCGGCCTGCTTACGGTAGGAATGATCCATGACGAACGTCGTGGACCTGTGCAGCAACCTGATCCGGATCGACTCGACCAACACCGGCGACCTCGACACGAGCGCGGGTGAGCGCAAGGCGGCCGAGTACGTCGCGACCGTGCTGAGCGAGGCCGGGATCGAGCCGACGGTCCTGGAGTCGGCGCCGGGCCGGACGAATCTGGTCGCCCGCATCCCCGGCCGGGACTCCTCGCGCGGTGCGCTGCTGGTCCACGGACACCTCGATGTCGTGCCGTCCGACCCGGGCGAATGGTCGGTCCACCCGCTCAGCGGCGAGGTCAAGGACGGCTACGTCTGGGGCCGGGGCGCGATCGACATGAAGGACTTCGACGCGATGGCCCTGGCGACGGTCAGCGGCTGGCAGGCGGAGGGGTATGTGCCGCCGCGCGACATCGTCCTGGCCTTCACCGCCGACGAGGAGGCCGGCGGCGACTACGGCGCCCACTTCCTCGTGCAGCGGCACCCCGAGCTGTTCGAGGGCTGCACCGAGGCGATCGGCGAGGTCGGCGGCTATTCCGTGACGGTCGCGCCGGACCTGCGTCTCTACCTGATCCAGACGGCCGAGAAGGGGATCGACTGGCTGAGGCTGCACGCCTCCGGACGTCCCGGTCACGGCTCCTTCGTCAACGACGACAACGCGGTGACCGCGCTGTGCGAGGCCGTCGCCAAGCTGGGGCGTACGCAGTTCCCGGTCGTGGTGACGCCGACCGTGCGGGCGTTCCTCGATCACGTCTCCGAGGTGCTGGGCGTCGAGCTGGACCCCGACCCGGAGAAGGCGATCGCCAAGTTGGGGCCGATCGCCCGGATCGTCGGCGCGACCATCCGCAACACCGCCAACCCGACGCGTCTCGCGGCCGGATACAAGGACAACGTCATCCCCGGCAAGGCCAGCGCGACGATCGACTGCCGTACGCTGCCCGGCTTCGCCGACGAGTTCCAGGAGCAGCTCCGGTCGATCGTCGGCGAGCAGATCGAGATCGAGACGGTGCACCACCAGGAGGCGTTGGAGACGACCTTCGACGGCCCGCTGGTCGACGCGATTGCGGCGGCGCTGCGCGCCGAGGACGCCGGGGCGCGCCCGGTGCCGTACATGCTTTCGGGTGGCACCGACGCCAAGGCGTTCGCGACGCTGGGTATGCGCTGCTTCGGTTTCTCCCCGTTGAAGCTGCCCGCTGACCTCGACTTCGCCGCGCTGTTCCACGGCATTGACGAGCGCGTCCCGACGGAGGGACTAGAGTTCGGCGTGAGAGTGCTGGACCGCCTGCTCCGTAGCAGCTGACCGCCGCCGAGAACCCGTTGAGAGTCCGAAGGGGACAAGCCCATGAGCTACACCGACGCCCAGGTCGACGCCGCCCTGGAGGCGGTCATCACCGCGGCGCGTGAACACCTCGCGGCGGTTCGCGCCGCCGGTGGCAAGATCGACGACGACGAGGTCTGGCGCACCTACGTCGCCCTGAACAATTCCTCGGTGGCGTACGACGACGCGTTGCTGGACGTGTTCGGCGAGGTCACGCCGTGGAACGTCGACAGCATCGACGTGGACAAGGCGGACCAGTTCTTCGGCGAGGAGACGGCCGCCGGCGACGACCCGCACCCCCGGGTGATCTCGGTGCGGCAGCGGCGCGACTATCGCGTACCCAGTGTGACCGCTTTGCTGAAGGCGGGCCAGGAAGCGCGGGACACCGCGATGGGCGAGGACTCCGGCGCGGTCGAGTCGGTCAGCGAGGCGCTGGTCGAACTCCTCCAGGCGGGCGACGGCTCACTGTCGGCCCTGGACATTCCGGAGCTGGAGCCGCTGGACGGCCTGGTGGCGGTGGCCGAGGTGGACGAGCCGCTGGACCCGGAGACGTTCGAGGAGAGCGACGGCGCGGGCCCGTTCACTCTGTCGGGTTCTGACCGGCTCATCGGCCGGATGGACGAGCACCTGCACGCCGAGGACGACGACCACGACCACGAGCACTGAGGTTGGAGTCACCGTCTGTCACTGCCGTCTGAACGGACGGCAGTGACGCGACGCGCCCGGAGCGAATATCGTTCACCTCATGCAGCAGCGTCCGCTCGGCCGCAGCGGGCTGTCGGTCTCCCGGCTGGCCCTCGGCACGATGACTTGGGGTCACGACACCGACCCCGATGACGCCGGCGCGCAGCTGAAGTCCTTTGTGGACGCCGGAGGAACCCTGGTCGACACGGCCGACGTGTACGCCGACGGCGAGGCCGAAGCGGTCCTGGGCACCCTCCTGGACGCGATGGTGCCCCGGGACGAGCTGCTGATCGTGGGCAAGGCGGGCGTACGCTCGCACGGCGCTCGCCGCCGGGACAGTTCCCGCGGCCATCTGCTGCGCAGCCTGGACGTGACCCTGCGCCGGCTCGGCACCGACTACCTGGACATCTGGCAGGTCCACGGTTACGACCCGGCGACCCCGTTCGAGGAGACGATGGCGGCGGTCGACCACGCTGTGTCGACCGGCAAGGTCAGGTACGCCGGGGTGGCCAACTTCGCGGGCTGGCAGATCGCCCGCGCGGCGACGTGGCAGCAGGCCTGGCCGCAGCGCGCCCCGATCGTGGCGGCCGGGTTCGAGTACTCCCTGCTCGAACGGAGCGCCGAACGGGAGGCGCTGGCGGCCTGCGAGGCGCTCGGCGTCGGTGTGATGCCGTGGTCGCCGTTGGGCCGGGGCGTGCTGACCGGCAAGTACCGCAATGGGCGGCCGGCCGACTCCCGGGCGGCTTCGGCCCAATATGAGCAGTTCGTGCTCGCGTACCTGGATCCGCGGTGCTCGGCGGTCGTCGAGGCGGTGCTCACCGCTGCCCACGGCCTCGGGGTGTCACCCGCTCAGGTGGCGTTGGCCTGGCTGCGCGATCGGCCCGGCGTGACCGCTCCGGTGCTGGGCGCGCGTACGGCGGATCAGCTGGGCGAAGCACTGCGCTGTGAGGAGCTGGAGCTGCCGCCTCAGATCAGCCGGGCGCTCGACGACGTCTCGGCGATCGAACCGGCTTGAGGTACTTGTCGCTTTCGCCCAGCAGGCGCAGGATCGGGCTATGGACTACGAATACGCACCGCTGCGGTTGCCACCGGATGTCGACAGGATGACCGCCGCGGTGCGGCTGACGTTGCAGGCGGAGTACAACGGCTGGGAGCTGGACCGGCTTCAGCTGCTTAAAGACGGCACGCGCCGGGTCGTGCTGCGCCGGCCGACCATCGGCGGCCTGATGCCCGGCCTGTCCACCTGACGACACACGATAAGGCGTTGGACTCGCGTCCGCCGGGTGGCTTCGCCCTGAGGCTACTCGCCAGTAGCATGTCGGCATGAAGCTTGGACTCAGCCTCGGCTACCAGACCGCGTGGTCCACCCCGGCGGATCACCTCGCCCTCGCCCAGGAGGCCGACCGGCTCGGCTATGCCGTCGTGTGGGCGGCGGAGGCGTACGGCTCGGACTCGCCCAGCATGCTGGCCTGGATCGCCGGGCAGACCGAGCGGATCGACGTCGGCACCGCCGTCATGCAGATCCCGGCGCGTACGCCGGCCGCGACCGCGATGACCGCCGCGACCATCGACGCGTTGAGCCGCGGCCGATTCCGGCTGGGCCTGGGCGTCTCCGGCCCGCAGGTCTCCGAGGGCTGGCACGGCGTCCGCTACGGCAAGCCGCTGGCGCGTACGCGTGAGTTCGTCGACATCGTGAAGCTGGCGCTCGGCCGGAAGACTGTCGAGTACCACGGCGCGCACTATGAGCTTCCGCTGCCGGACGGCCCCGGCAAGGCGTTGAAGCTCAGCTTCCACCCGCCGCGCGACCACGTGCCGATCTACCTCGCCGCGATCGGCCCGAAGAACCTCGAACTGGCGGGCGAGATCGCCGACGGCTGGCTGGCCATCTTCCTCGCCCCCGAGTACGCCGAGGAGCAGCTGGCCTCCATCGCCAAGGGCCGCGCGAAGGTGGGCAAGACGCTGGACGGCTTCGACGTCGTGCCCAGCGTCCCGGTGGTGGTCGGCGACGACGACTCGCCCGAGGGCCTGGCCAACTGCGCCGAGCTGATCCGTTGGTACGCCGCCCTTTACGTGGGCGGCATGGGCAGCCGCGAGCAGAACTTCTACAACCAGCTCGCGACCCGGATGGGCTACGGCGAGGCCGCGGCCGAGGTCCAGGACCTGTATCTGGCCAAGCGTCATCGTGATGCGGCGGCGGCGATCCCGTTCGAGTTCATCGACCGCACCAGTTTGATCGGTCCGAAGGAGAGGATCGCGGCCCGGCTGCGTGACTACGCCGCCGCCGGGGTGACTACGCTCTCGGTGTCGCTCTTCGCCGCGGACGCGGAATCGGGGATGGCGACACTGCGTACCCTCGCAGAGGCGTTGGAGCTTTCGGGAGTGGGAGAGTAGATGTCGGAGATCGAGGTCTGGCAGTCGGTGGTGCTCGGCGTCGTGGAGGGGATCACCGAATTCCTTCCGGTGTCGTCGACCGGTCACCTGACCATCACCGAGCAACTGCTGGGGCTCGACATCAAGGACGAGGCGGTGACCGCGTACACGGCGGTCATCCAGATCGGCGCGATCTTCGCCGCCATCATCTACTTCTTCAAGGACATCGCCCGGCTGATCAAGGCCTGGGTGTCGGGGCTGTTCTCGTCGTCGGCCCGGCAGGAGCCCGACTGGCGGTTCGCCTGGTACGTCATCGTGGGGTCGATCCCGGTGGGGATCGTCGGCTTCCTCGCCCAGGATCTGATCAAGGGCGGCCTGCGCAGCCTCTGGGTCGTCGCGGCCGCCCTGATCCTGTGGAGCATCCCGATGGCGTTCGCCGAGCACGCGGCCACGCAGGTCAAGGGTGAGCAGGGCCTGACGATGAAGGACTCGATCATCATCGGGTTCACGCAGTGTCTGTCGCTGATCCCCGGCGTCTCCCGGTCCGGTGCGACGATCACCGCCGGTCTGCTGCGTGACCTCGATCGAGTGACGGCCACCCGGCTGTCGTTCCTGCTCGGCATCCCGGCGTTGACCGCCGCCGGCCTCTACGAGCTGAAGGACGCGATCTCCGGCCCGTCGGTGTCCACCGTCGCGCTGGTGGTCGGCACGCTGGTGAGCTTCGTGGTGGCGTACGCGGCGATCGCGTGGTTGCTCAAGTACGTCGCCCACCACTCGATCATGGTGTTCGTCTGGTACCGCGTCGCGCTCGGATTCGGCATCATGGCGTTGCTCGTCACCGGGGCGATCACGGCGTACTGAGAAAAACTAGACTTCTGCCGTGACCATCGTTCTGCTGCTGAGGCACGGGCGTACGACGGCGAACGCCGACGGCGTCCTGGCCGGCGACCTGCCCGTGGAGTTGGACGAGCGGGGCCGTCAGCAGGCCGAGGCGGTCGGGCGGCGGCTCGCGGGGCTGCCGCTGGCGGCCGTCGTGACCAGCCCGCTCAAACGCTGCCGCCAGACGCTCGAACTCGCCCTGCCCGGCGTCGCCCCGGTCGTCGAGGCCGGGCTGACCGAGTGCGGCTACGGCGCCTGGGTCGGCCGCAAGCTGTCGGAGCTGGCCAAGGACCCCTTGTGGGCCACGGTCCAGCAGCATCCGGCGGCGGTGACCTTCCCGGGCGGCGAGTCGATGGCGGCGATGGCGACCCGGGCCGTGGCCGCGGTACGCAGCTGGGACGCCCGTGTCGAGGCGGAGCACGGCGCGGAGGCGATCTGGGTCGCGTCCAGCCACGGCGACGTCATCAAGGCGATCGTCGCCGACGCGCTCGGCCTGCATCTGGACCTGTTCCAGCGGATCTCGGTCGACCCCGGGTCGATCACCGCGATCCGCTACACCCCAAGCCGGCCGTTCGTGCTGCGGCTGTCGGACACCGGTGGGGATCTCCAGGGTCTGGTCCCGGCCAAACGCCCAGCCACCGGTGAGGTCCCGGCCGGGGACGCCTCGGTCGGCGGCGGCGCCTGAGCGCTTTTCGCTGTCGGCGGACAGCCGGACGATCCGCGCCGCCGCCGACGTTCCTCGATGCATGGATGCTGACAACCGTGAGACGGACGCGCTGGACGCGTACTCCCGGGTGGTGACCACGGTGGCGGCCACCGTCCTGCCCAGCGTCGCCAGCCTCACCGTGCGGACGCCGCGGGGCGAAGGCGCCGGGTCGGCCGTCCTGTTCACCGCCGACGGATTCTTGCTGACCAGCGCGCACGTGGTCGCCGGCGCGCAGGCGGGCACGGCCGAGTTCGGCGACGGCGAGGAGACCCGGTTCGACGTGGTCGGCGCGGACCCGCTCGCCGACCTGGCCGTGGTCCGGGTCGGCAGCACCGCCTCGCCGCCGGCCACCCTCGGCGACGCGAACGAGCTGCGCGTCGGCCAGCTGGTGGTCGCCGTCGGCAATCCGCTCGGCCTGGCCGGTTCGGTCACGGCCGGGGTGGTCAGCGCGCTCGGCCGGTCGCTGCCCGTCTACGACGGGCGCCGCAACCGGCTCATCGACGACGTGATCCAGACCGACGCCGCGCTCAACCCCGGCAACTCCGGGGGCGCGCTCGCCGACGCGCGCGGGCGGGTCGTGGGCGTCAACACGGCGGTCGCGGGGATCGGCGTCGGCCTCGCCGTGCCGATCAACGGCAACACCCGCCAGATCATCGCCGATCTCGTCAGCCATGGAAAGGTACGCCGAGCGTGGCTGGGCGTCGCTGGTGTGCCGGTTCCGCTGCCCCCGCCGATCGCCGAGCGCCTGGGTCAGCGCCGGGGGCTGCGGGTCGTGGAGGTCGTCCCTGGCAGCCCGGCCGGGGTCGCCGGGATCTACCTCGGCGACATCCTCGTCACCGCGGGCGGCAGACCGGTGCAGGGCGTCCAGGACGTCCAGCGGCTCATGCTCGGGCCGGCGATCGGGCAGCGCTTGTCGTTGACCGTGCTGCGCCGGGGCGCCTTCGTCGACGTCGTCGCGGTCCCTACCGAACTCAGCTGACGGTCACCTCGTCGCCGACCCGCAGGACGCCGTCGGTGAGCGGGATGAGGCGTACGCCGAACCAGGTCTTGCCGTCCCGTTTGCGGAACCGGGACAGGGTGCGGATGGGCTCCTTGCCCGTCCGGTAGGTGGCCGCGTCGATCGTGGTGAGCACGCAACGGTCGCAGATCTCGGCGAACCGGAAGTCCACCGTCCCGACGCGTACGCGCTGCCAGTCGTCTTCGGCGAACGGTTCGGCCGGTGCGCCGGGGGAGTCGTCGACGACGAGGTTCGGCCGGAATCGGCTGATCGGCAGCGGCTCGGGCACCTGTTCGCCCCGTTCGACCGCGCCTTCGGCGATCCAGTCGTTGAGCCTGCGCATCGAGGCGGTGGTGGCGACGAGCAGCGGACCGGCGTCGGAGAGGTTGAGCGGGTCGCCGGGCAGTCCGCCGTGGTCTTCGGCGACCGGGCGCCGGTGCGGGTCGTCGAGCCAGCCCAGGCGCAGCGATCGTCCGAACTGGACGGACAACCAGTCGTGTGCCTCGGGCGGCGCGAGGCGGATCTGGGCCAGCCGCGACATCGTGGTCGGGACGAGGTCGCCGTCGGCCGGCTCGGCGACGGTGAGCCGGCTGCCGTCCAATCCGGTCAGCGTCAACGATCCGGCGGCCGGGATCGCTGCCACGCCGAGCATGCGGTGCTCGTCGCGGGCGGTGAGGTAGGTGCCGTCCGGGTTGAGTACGAGCCAGCGCCGGTCGTGGCGCAGCCCCCACGGCTCGACCGCGGCCTCGTCGACGGCTACGCCGCCGAGGGACTTCACCGGATAGAGGTGGATGCTCGCCAGCCGCATGATCACGAGGATAGGGCGTCGAACAACTGCGTGAACACCAGCATTTCGACCGGTTCTGCGCCGTCGGGGCGCTGATCCGGGTCGCGGGCGCGGTCGGCGTACCGGCTCAGCAGGGTGCGCAGGTCTTCGACCAGCTGCCCGGTCTCTTCCGGCGTGGCGTACACGATGGTCTGCGAACCGCCCAGGGCCTCCTGCCATTCGGCGGGCAGCGAGTGGCGCCGGGCCTGGACGGCGCGGATGCGGGTGAGCCAGTGGTCGAGCATGACGTCGGCGAGCGCGCCCGCGGCCTCACCGTCGGCGTCGGAGAACCGGATGTCGGCCTGTTTGATGCGCCAGGGGCGGCGGCGACCCGGTCCGGTGTCGATCTCCTCGACGAACCCGTAGCGGCCGAGGGTACGCAGATGGAAGGCGCAGTTGGTGGGGGAGATCCCGATCAGCTCGCTCGCCTCGGTCGCGGTGAGGCTGGGGTGGATGTTGAGCACCTCCAGCAGGGCGAGGCGGGTCGGATGGGCGAGCGCGCGCATCGTCCGGGCGTCCATGTCGGAAAGTCTACCCTTTCGAGCGTAGTGTTTCGAGCGTACTGTTTCGAACATGGCTATCGATGTAGAGCTTCGTGAGCTGACTCCTGGCGACGCCGAGCAGTTCCACGCCTTCGCGGCGCATCCGCTTGTCCAGCCGACCGTCGACTCCACCCAGGTGCCGACGGTGGCGGAGGTCCGCGCCTTCCTGACCCAACTCGCTGCCGACAACGACGGGGTGCGCCGCGAGCGCGCCATCGTCATTGCCGGCCCGAACGCTCGAGCCGGGAGTGAGGACGAAGGGCCGGCTGGGAATGACACTGTCGGGAGGGTGATCGGCTCGATCGGGCTGACGCTCGAAGGTTCGTCGGCCGAACTCGGCTACGTCGTCCACCCGGACTACTGGGGCCGGGGAGTGGCGACCCAGGCGGCGCTTCTGATGGTGCGCCTCGGATTCGACGAGCTCGGCCTGACCCGGATCTACGCCGTGTTCTCCATGGACAACCCCGCGTCAGTGCGCGTGGTGGAGAAAGCGGGACTTCGCCAGGTCGACGCCAAGACCTGGGAGATCGTCAGATCGGCGGCCAGGGGATGACGCGCCGGTCCGGGTCGGGTTGCGGGAAGACGCCCAGCGTCGTCAGCGCCCCGATCCGGTCGGCCAGCGCCGAGATCTCCGTGACGGTCAGGTGATCGTCGAGCAGCCCGTCGAGGCTCAGGCCTTTCAAGTCGGCCCGGAGGTCGTCGGGGATCTCGCGCCCGGCGAACCCCCACAACACGGTGCGTAGCTTGGGTTCGCTGTGGAAGCAGATCCCGTGGTCCACGCCGTACACCCGGTCGCCGGCGGCGAGCACATGGCCGCCCTTGCGATCGGCGTTGTTGACGACCGCGTCGAACAGCGCCATCCGCGCCAGGGCCGGCAGATCCGCGTGCGCCAGCAGGAACGCGTCGCCGTCCTCGTCCCGGGCGCTCGCGATCGGGAACCAGCCCTCGGGCAAGGCGTACGCGGGGATGAAACCGACCGGCGGCTCGTCGAGCTCGTCGATCCACAGCTGGCACATGCCGGGGCCGAGCGGCCCGTCACGCAGCACCGTCGGCGGCACGACGTTCCAGCCCAGTGCCTCGCTCACCAGGTACGCGGCCACTTCGCGACCGGCGAGCGTACCGTCCGGGAAGTCCCAGAGCGGGGCCTCACCGCGTACCGGCTTGTAAACCGCGCGGGCCTCGGCGCCCTCATGGGTGAGGATCACGCGGAGCGTGGTGTTGGAGGCGTCGACCAGACGGCCCTCGATCTCCATCTCACCGTCGGTGAGAAGGCTGAGGTCACCTGCGGTGGTAGCCATTGTTCCGGGGGCAGAGGTGGCCGGCGGGGTCGAGCGGCTGGCCGCACAGCGGGCACGGCGGGCGGCCGGCGGCGAGCACCCGCTTCGCGCGGTCCACGAAGTCCCGTACGCCTTGCGGCGTCAGGCGAACCCGCAGCCGGTCGAGATGGTCGGGGATCTCGGCGACCTCGTCCTCGGGGGAGTCGGTCTCGGCGTCGGCGTCGAATTCGGCCTCCTCGACGGCGATCGCCTCGATGATGACCGAGCTCTCCTCGACGTCGTACGCCAAACCGAGCGTGCCGACCCGGAACTCCTCCTCGACCGGGGAGTCCAGCGGCTCGTTGTCGACCATCGCCGACGAGTCGGGCAGCTTGAGCCCGAACCGGCTGTGCGCCTCGGCGAGCAGCTCCTCGAGCTTCTCGGCGAGCAACGACACCTGCACCTTTTCCAGCGCGACACTGACCACCCGGCCCCCGCCGCGCGCCTGCAGGTAGAAAGTCCGCTCCCCGGGCGGACCCACGGTGCCGGCCACGAACCGCTCGGGCGGGTCGAACGCGAACACCTGATGAGTCATGCTCCGACCTTAGCCTCCCGAATTCCCAACCGTGCACCCGGCGCGCTTGTTCCCGACGCACCCAGGTGGGGCCTCTCGGGAGGCCGGTTAGGCTGGCGGGATGGAATCGTGGTCCGCTCCCGAGGTCCCCCGCCTGCCCGGCGCGGGCCAGTCGCTGTATCTGTTCGATTCGGCCCGTCGCGACAAGTTCCCGAGTCAGCCGAACGGCCGCGCCGGGCTCTATGTCTGCGGCATCACGCCGTACGACGCGACGCACCTCGGGCATGCTGCCACGATGATCACCTTCGACCTGGTGAACCGCCTGTGGCGCGACGCCGGGCACGAGGTCGTCTACGTCCAGAACGTCACCGACATCGACGATCCGCTGCTGGAGCGGGCCGCCCGCGACCACGAGGACTGGGTCGTGCTGGCGATGCGGGAGACGGCGCTGTTCCGCGAGGACATGGAAGCGCTGCGGATCATCCCGCCGGAGCACTACGTCGGCGCGGTCGAGTCCATCCCGGTCATCGCCGAGCGCGTGCAGGAACTGCTGGAGCGCGGAGTGGCGTACCGGCTCGAGGACGGCACCGGCGACGTCTACTTCGACATCAGCGCCGCGCCCCGATTCGGCTACGAGTCCAACCTGTCGCGCGAACAGATGCTCGTCTTCTTCGCCGAGCGCGGCGGCGACCCGGAGCGCGCGGGCAAGCGCGACGCCCTCGACCCGTTGCTGTGGCGCGGCGTACGCCCCGACGAGCCGTCGTGGCCGGGTGGCGCGCTGGGCCCGGGCCGGCCCGGCTGGCACATCGAATGCGCAGTCATCGCGATGACCCTGATCGGTGACACCATCGAGGTTCAGGGCGGCGGCAACGACCTGCTGTTCCCGCATCACGAGTGTTCGGCCGCGCACGCCGAGGTGCTCTCCGGGGCCGAGCCGTTCGCCCAGCACTACGTGCACGCCGGGATGATCGGGCTGCACGGCGAGAAGATGAGCAAGTCCCGGGGCAACCTGGTGTTCGTGTCCCGCCTGCGCGCCGACCACATCGACTCGAACGCGGTGCGGCTCGCGCTGGTCGCCGACCACTACCGCGCCGACCGCCAGTGGACCGACGACCTGCTCAAGGCGGCGGAACAGCGCCTGGCCCGCTGGCGTGCGGCCGCGTCGGCGCCGTCCGGCCCGTCGGGCGCCGCTCTGCTGGCGGGCGTACGCGCGGCGCTGACCGACGATCTGGACACCCCGAAGGCGCTGGCGCTGATCGACGAATGGGTCGACGGGGCACTGAGCGGCGAGGGCGGCGACCCGGACGCGCCGGAGCTGATGTCCTCGACCGTCGACGCCCTCCTCGGCGTCTACCTCTAACCCCCTCTTCCCACCCCACCCCCGCCCCCGCCCCCCGCCCCGCCAGTCGCGTTGATCATGGAGTTAACTGCCGACTCGACGGTGTGTCGAGGGGGCAAAATCCATGATCAACCGGCGGAGCGGCGGTGAGCTGAGCCACAGCTGTCCCATATGTCGGGATAGCTGTCTTGACTTGTGAGACGACGGACATAGCGTCGAGATCATGAGCTCAGCCCCCCGCCCCTGGTCCATGCTGGCCTTAGGCATGGCGGCGCAAGGCGCCAGCTGTGTCTTCATGTACGGGCTGCCGGTGCTCGTGCCGGTCCTCCGGGGGCACGGGCTCAGTCTCGGCGAGGCCGGGCTCATCGTCGGTGCGCCCAGCGCGGGCATGCTGTTCACGCTGGTGGCCTGGGGCTGGATCGCCGACCGGTTCGGCGAGCGGATCACCATGTCGCTGGGGCAGGGGCTGGCCGGCGTCGTCCTGGCGATCGCCGCGCTGACCCACCCGTCGATCCCGGTCACCGGGGTGCTGCTGGGCCTGGCCGGGGCGCTCGGTTCGTCGGCCAACTCGGCCAGCGGCAAGGTGGTCCTGGGCTGGTTCCCGCCCGAGCGCCGGGGTGTGGCGATGGCGTTCCGGCAGGCCGCGCAGCCGCTGGGCATCGCGGTCGCGGCGCTGGCGCTGCCGCCGGTGGCCGCCGCGCACGGCCTGTCGGGGGCGTTGGGCGTACTGGCGGCGGTGTGCCTGGTGACCTCGGTGGTGGTGGCGATCTTCGTGGTCGACCCGCCGCGCGGTGCGGCATCGGGCCCGGCCGACGGGCGCAACCCGTACCGGCTGCCGGATCTGTGGCGCATCCACGGCGCGGCCATGCTGCTCGTCGTGCCGCAGTTCACCACCGCGGCGTTCACCTACGACTATCTCGTCGCCGAGCGCGGCTGGGACGCCGCCCTCGCCGGCCAGCTGCTGGCGGGCGTACAGATCTTCGGGGCGCTGTGCCGGGTCGCGTGTGGACGGTGGTCGGACGCCGTCGGCAGCCGGCTGCGCCCGATGCGCCAGCTGGCGGTGGTCAACGGACTGGTCGGACTGCTGGCGGCGGTCGCCATCAAACTGGACGCGGGGATCAGCCCCGGTCTGCTGATCAGCGCGCTCGTCCTCGCCATGGCGGGCAACGGCTTCGCCTTCACCGCGGTCGCCGAACTGGCCGGGTCGGCGTGGGCCGGGCGGGCGCTCGGCGTACACAACATGGTGCAGAACATCGTCGGTGCGCTCACGCCCGGCCTGATCGGCGCGCTCATCGCCGGCAACGGCTACGCCGTGGGCATCGGTCTCGCCGCGCTGTTCGCGGTGCTGTCCGTGCCGATCACCCCCGCCGACCGGCGTCCGGTCGCCGAGCCCGCCGCCGCCTGACTACCAGACGGGTACGCCGGCGGCCATGTTCTTGCCGGTGGCGTCCTCGCCGGTGGGGTAGCCGCCAGCCGGTTCGCGGGCCTGGTCGAGCTGCTCGTCGGCGGTCTTGATCTGACCCGGGATCGGCTCGGGGAGCGTCTCCGATCGCGGCAGCCGCACGGTGAGCAGTCCGTGGTCCATCGTCGCGTCCACGTGGTCCGGGTCCACGTCGCCGGGCAGCTTCACCCGGTGGTCGAGGGCGGCCGGCGTGGTGTCGTCCTCGGACGCCACGACGATGCGCAGTTCACGGTCGGCCACCTCGACGGCGACCTCCTCCGGCGCGACCCCGGGCAGGGCGGCCACCACCTCCCAGCCGCGCTCGGTCGGGCGTACCTCCACGGTCTCGTTCGTCATCGTTCCCACCTCCGCACGACCCTGTACCCGGCGGGCGGGAAGCCGTAACTCAGCCCAGGACCAGGCCGGGATCGTCGTCGGGCTCCGGGCGGGGCGCCGGGATCTGGTAGTCCTCGGTCAGCGTCGTCATCGGTCCGGGCCAGGTCGACTGGGCGACCTCGATCGGGCGGTGCTTGTCGTCGTACGCGATGTGCAGCAGGTGCAGCACCGGCGTATCGGGCCGCATCGCCAGCAGCTCCGACTCGTCCCGGGTGGGCAGCCGCGCGCTGAGCACGTCGGTGGCGGTGGCGTACCGCCGCCCGGTGACCTCCTCGACCTCCTGATAGAGGGGACGGCCGAAGGCCTCCGCGCGCTCGATCCCGGAGCCGTCGACATCGGACGGCAGGAACCAGGACGCGCCGACCTCGACGGTCACCTGCGACACCGTGGTGTCCAGCGTACGGACGAGATAACGGCGTACCACCAGGATCGTGTTGTCGGGGACCCCGAACGCGTCGGTGACCTCGGCCGGCGCGGCCTCGCGACCGACCGACACGAGTTGCTGGCGGTACCGCGCGGCCAGGTCGGCGTGGTAGCCGCGGTGCGCGCCGTAGCGGCCGCGCGCGAGACGGTTGAGCCGGCGGCGTGTGCCCCGGACGTAGGTGCCGGAGCCGGGCTTGGTGATGAGCAGCCCTTCGACGCGCAGCTGGTCGACGGTGCGCTGGATGGTCTGCTTCGCCACGCCGAACATCGTCGCCATGGCGGGGATGCTGGGCAGCCGTTCGCCGGCGGCCCAGTCACCGCGGCGGATGCGGGCGCGCAACGCGTCGGCGATCTGCCGATGCGGGTACTCGGCGACGCCCGGATTGATCCCGGAAGTGCTCACCTCTGTCACAACCGGATTGTGCCGCACTAATGTCCGAATACCTAGATTCCTAGGATTCTTTAGGCGTGGCGTTCTAAAGCACGCAATTCGCCCAACGGCGAGTACGCGCTTTAGAACGGATGTGTCAGAACAGTCCTGCGGTGGGGCCGGCCGGGCCCGAGTTGCCGCCGCCGCGGCGACGCAGATACTTCTCGAACTCGCTGGCGATCTCGTCACCCGACAGCGGCTGCAGGCCGGCGTCGCCGGCGCGTTCCTCCAGCTCCCGCAGGTATTCGCCCAGTTCGGCGTCCTGCTCGCCGGCGGCGCGCACCTTGTCCTCCCACTCGGCCGCCTCCTCGGCGAGGTCGCCGACCGGCACCGGCAGGTCGAGCACCTCCTCGATGCGGTGCAGCAGCGCGAGGGTCGCCTTGGGACAGGGCGGATTGTTGGCGTAGTGGGGGACGTGCACCCAGAACGACAGCGACTCCAGCTCGGCCGTCTGCGCGGCGTCGTGCATCACCCCGACGATGCCGGTCGGGCCCTCGTAGCGGGTGGGCAGCAGGTTGTAGCGCTCCATGGCCTCGGCGTTGGGCGAGCTCCCGCTGATCGGCAGGGGCCGGCTGTAGGGCACGTCGGCCAGCAGCGCGCCGAGCAGCACGATCCGGCTGACCTCCAGGCTGTGGCACAGCTCCAGCACGTCGGCGCAGAAGCCGCGCCAGCGCATGTTGGGTTCGATCCCGCGGATCAGGACGACGTCGCGGTCGGCCCCGGGCGGGCTGGCCACGAGGAATCGGGTGGTCGGCCACTCGATGCGCCGGGTGTCGCCGTCAATCAGGCTGATGTGCGGCCGGGTGACCTGGAAGTCGTAGTAGTCCTCGGGGTCGATCGCCGCCACCTCCTTGGCGTCCCAGACCTGTTCGAGGTGGTCGAGGGCGCTGCTGGCCGCGTCGGCCGCGTCGTTCCACCCCTCGAAGGCGGCCAGTGCCACCGGGTTGCGCAGGGTCGGCAGTCCGTCGAACTCGCTCACCCCTACACCCTAGTCCGCGGGACCGACGCGGCACCCTGTCGTGATCGTGTCGCGGGCTGCTCGCTCTGTGGGAGCGTCCTGTGCCCTGCTCGGAGTCGTCTGGACGGTTGGCTAGGCTTGCCGGGTGACCAACGCCTTCCTTGCTGCTCTGCGTGATCGGATTCTCATCGCCGACGGTGCGATGGGGACCATGCTGCAGGCGGCCAACCCGACGCTGGACGACTTCTCCGGGTTCGAGGGCTGCAACGAGGTGCTCAACGTGACCCGGCCCGACATCGTCCGGTCGGTGCACGAGGCGTACTTCGCGGCGGGCTCGGACTGCGTCGAGACGAACACGTTCGGGGCGAACTTCGCGGCGTTGGGCGAGTACGGGATCAGCGAGCGGATCTACGAGTACTCGCTGACCGGTGCGCAGATCGCGAAGGAGGTGGCGCACGGGTTCAGCACCCCTGACCGCCCCCGCTTCGTGATCGGCTCCGTCGGACCGGGCACGAAGCTGCCCACCCTCGGCCACGTGCCGTACGCGACGCTGCGGGACGCGTACCAGGAGAATGTGCGCGGACTGGTGGACGGCGGCGCGGACGCGATCCTCGTGGAGACGTGTCAGGACCTGTTGCAGACGAAGGCCGCGGTGATCGGCGCGAAGCGGGCGATCGCCGCGAGTGGGCGGGCGGTCGCGCTGGTCTGCCAGGTGACGGTCGAGACGACCGGGACCATGCTGCTGGGCAGTGAGATCGGCGCGGCGTTGACCGCGTTGGAGCCGCTGGGCATCGACCTGATCGGTCTGAACTGCGCGACGGGCCCGGCCGAGATGACCGAGCATCTGCGGTATCTGGCGCAGCACTCGAGGGTGCCGCTGTCGGTGATGCCGAACGCGGGCCTGCCCGAGCTGACCGCCGACGGCGCGCGCTATCCGCTGACCCCGGCGGAGCTGACCGAGGCGCTGGGCCGGTTCGTCAACGACTACGGCGCGCGGCTGATCGGTGGCTGCTGCGGCACGACCCCGGAGCACCTGGCGGCGGTCGTGGACGAGCTGCACGGCACGGCGCCGGCGGAGCGCGGCCCGCAGCCGGAGGGCGGCCTGGCCAGCCTCTACCACCACGTGCCGTTCCAGCAGGACGCGAGCCTGTTGATGGTGGGGGAGCGGACCAACGCGAACGGTTCCAAGGCGTTCCGTGAGGCGATGCTCGCCGGTGACTACAACGCGTGCATCGAGATCGCGCGGCAGCAGGCCCGCGACGGTTCGCACCTGCTCGACCTGTGCGTCGACTATGTCGGCCGGGACGGCGCGGTGGACATGCGGGAGCTGGCGGGCCGGTTCGCCACCGCGTCGACGCTGCCGATCATGCTGGACTCGACCGAGCCGGCGGTGCTCGAGGCGGGTCTGGAGATGCTGGGCGGCCGCTCGATCATCAACTCGGTGAACTTCGAGGACGGCGACGGCCCGACCTCCCGCTACGCCCGGGTCATGCCGGTGGTCCGGGAGCACGGCGCCGCCGTGGTCGCGCTGACCATCGACGAGGAGGGCCAGGCGCGTACGCGGGACTGGAAGGTCCGGATCGCGGCGCGGCTCATCGACGACCTGACCGGCCAGTGGGGACTGCGTCGTGAGGACATCTTCATCGACGCGCTCACCTTCCCGATCGCGACCGGTCAGGAGGAGACTCGCCGCGACGGCATCGAGACGATCGAGGCGATCAAGGAGATCGCGGTCCGGTATCCCGGGGTGAACTTCACGCTGGGCATCTCGAACGTGTCGTTCGGTCTCAACCCGGCGGCCCGGCAGGTGCTGAACTCGGTGTTCCTCAACGAGTGCCAGCAGGCCGGGTTGACCAGCGCGATCGTGCACGCGTCGAAGATCCTGCCGATCGCCCGCATCCCGGAGGAGCAGCTCCAGGTCGCGTTGGACCTCGTCTACGACCGCCGCCGCTTCGCCGCCGACGGTTCGGTGGAGTACGACCCGCTGCAGCGCTACATCGACCTGTTCGAAGGAGTGGACGCCGCCTCGGCCCGCGCCACCCGCGCGGAGGAGCTGGCGGCGCTGCCGTTGGAGGAGCGCCTGCAGCGCCGGATCGTCGACGGCGAGCGCAACGGTCTGGAAGCCGACCTCGACGCCGCGCTCGCGTACAAGTCCGCATTGGACATCGTCAACGAGATCCTGCTCGAAGGCATGAAGACCGTCGGCGACCTGTTCGGCTCCGGCCGGATGCAGCTGCCGTTCGTGTTGCAGTCCGCCGAGGTCATGAAGAACGCCGTGGCGTACCTGGAACCGCGCATGGAGAAGTCGGACTCGTCCGGCAAGGGCACGATCGTGCTCGCGACCGTGCGCGGCGACGTCCACGACATCGGCAAGAACCTCGTCGACATCATCTTGTCCAACAACGGCTATACGGTCGTCAACCTCGGCATCAAGCAGCCGATCAACGCGATCCTCGACGCCGCCGAGCAGCACGGCGCCGACGTCATCGGCATGTCCGGGCTGCTGGTCAAGAGCACGGTCATCATGAAGGAGAATCTCGCCGAGATGCTCGCCCGCGGCCTGCACAGCCGCTGGCCGGTCATGCTCGGTGGAGCGGCGCTGACCCGCTCCTACGTCGAGGACGACCTGCGCGACCTGTTCGACGGCGGCGAGGTCCACTACGCCCGCGACGCCTTCGAAGGGCTCGCCCTCATGGACCGGGTGATGACCGCCAAGCGTACGGGGACCGCCGTGGTCGACCCGGCCCGCGAAGCCGCGCTGGCGGCCCGCCGGGAACGCCGGGCCAAGCACCGCGCGGTGGTCACGTCCGAGCTGCCCGGTCTCGACGACGACACGGTACGCAGTGACGTCGCGACCGACGTGGACGTGCCGAAGCCGCCGTTCTTCGGCACCCGGGTCGTCAAGGGCATCCCGGTCGCCGACTACGCGTCGATGCTGGACGAGCGAGCACTGTTCCTGGGCCAGTGGGGCCTGCGGGGCGCCCGTGCCGGCCAAGGACCGTCCTACGAAGAACTCGTCGAAACCGAAGGCCGGCCCCGGCTGCGCTACTGGCTGGAGCGCTTCGCCACCGAGCAGGTCCTGGAATCCGCCGTCGTGTACGGCTACTTCCCGGCGTACTCGGAAGGCAACGACCTGATCGTGCTGGACGAGAACGGGCACAGCGAACGCGCCCGCTTCACGTTCCCGCGCCAGCGCCAAGAGCGTCGCCTGTGCCTGGCCGACTTCTTCCGCCCGCGCGACCTCGGCCTCGACGTCCTGGCGCTGCAACTGGTGACGGTCGGCCACACCATCAGCGAGTACGCCAACAAGCTGTTCGCCGGCAACCAATACCGCGACTACCTCGAAGTCCACGGCCTGTCCGTGCAGCTGACCGAGGCGCTCGCGGAATACTGGCACGCCCGGATCCGCGCCGAGCTGGTGCTGCCCTCGGGCGACACGGTCGGTTCGTCCGACCCGGCCGACCTGGCGGGCGTGCTGCGCAACGACTACCGCGGCTGCCGGTACGCCTTCGGCTACCCGGCCTGCCCGGACCTGGAGGACCGCGCGAAGATCGTGTCGCTTTTGGACGCCAGCCGGATCGGGGTGGAGTTGTCCGAGGAGTTCCAGCTGCACCCGGAGCAGGCGACGGACGCGATCATCGTGCACCACCCGGAGGCGAACTACTACAACGCCAAGTGAGCGGCTTCCAGCCAGCCCGACACTGCAAGGTGACGGTGTGATCGACGAGAGAGGGCAGCGGATCACCGAGCTGCTGACCGATAACGTTCATGCCGAGATGGCCGCCTTCCGCGCGCTGCACGAACTTGAGATGGACGATCGCACGATCGAAACGCTGGCTGAGGCCGTGGCCGCGAACGTCATGTATGCGTTCGCTGTAGATTGGTCCCCGAGCTGGCTTCCGCCTGGCGTACCGCACAGCTGGCTATGGGATGGGCATTGGTTTGCGAGATGTCCAGCCTGCCTACGAGACTCTGCGCCAGCAGCGAGCCAAGAGGCAGCCGTTACATGGGCCGAGACGCATGCGGCCGAGCACCATGCCTAAGGCTTCGTCGTGCGGATACACCGGCCTGGTTGAGCGTCCAACTGAGTGACAATCGGCCCGCACATCGGCGAATGGCTGCGAACGCCGACGGCCTAGCGTCGCAGCTCATCTGAGCTGAGAACCAAGGTCCACGTTCCATGATCGTTCGTTCACATCGAACGCATCAGGGTTCAGTTCGCCCTCGACGGTGCTTCTTGGAGGGAGAAAGCATCTCCGGGGTGAGTACCCCCTCCTCCTCGAGGCGGTCCTCCGGGCGGTCGGCCCAACGGCTCCACGTTCGTCCACACGGTTGACAGTGCAGCGGCGTCTTGCAGACGTTCCGCCCGTCTTCCTCCCGACCGCAGAGGAAGAGGCCAAGAAGACGGAGTGCGCCGCCGCACACGGGGCAGACCTCGCCATTCCAGACTGTGCCGACCATGCGGGGACTATCTCGTTAACGGTGTTTCCGGCGGTTTCCTCAGTAGGTTTCAGCTGCCGGGAATCGGTCGCTGAAGGTGATGGCGAACGCGTTCAGCG
>NZ_JBFBAZ010000051.1:0-52277 GCF_040682475.1 Hamadaea sp. NPDC051192 | reverse complement strand
GCCGCCGATCGCCTGCACGACTCGCCAGCCGATCAGCCACATGGCGCCTTTGCCGCCGGTGAACGGGTCCACTCCATGATGGACTGTCAGTCCTCGGTCGCGCGGTAGCCGTACAGGAAGGTCCGGACGCCTGCGGCGACCATCTCGGCCAGCTCCTCGCGGGTGGGCGTACGCCCCTCGCGGAACAGCGTGGTGCTTTCGAACGTGGTCAGCGCCGTGAAGTGCAACGCCATCCGTTCCAGGTCACCGGATCGCAGCACGCCCTCCTCGACCAGTACGCCGAGACGCTCGACCACCTCGGCGCGTACGCGCAACGGCCCGGCCTGTAGCCAGCCGTCGAGCATCTCGGCCGGGAAATGCCGCCGCTCGGCGTTGATCTGCTGGACGAGTGCGAAGTGGTCGGGGAAGTCGAGCCCGTGCGCGACGAGCGCGTGGCCGATCACGAAGAGCTGCTCCTCCGGCCCGGTGGCGTCACGCAGGCCGTCGTCCAGATAGGCCGAGAACGCGTCGGCGACCCGGACGGCGCTCATCGCCAGCACGCTGGAGAACAGCGCTTCCTTGCTCGGGAAGTGCTTGTAGAGCGTACGCGTGGAGACGCCGGCTT
Source organism: Hamadaea sp. NPDC051192 (assembly GCF_040682475.1). Lineage (NCBI taxonomy): Bacteria > Bacillati > Actinomycetota > Actinomycetes > Micromonosporales > Micromonosporaceae > Hamadaea > Hamadaea sp. NPDC051192. The sequence continues at coordinate 51,673 of NZ_JBFBAZ010000051.1, read as the reverse complement.
CCCGCGCGATGGTGTCGGTGGTGGTGCGGGCGTACCCGTCGCGGCCGAAGACCGCGCGCGCCGCCTCGACGATCGCGTCGCGTTTGGCCGGCCGCCCACGGGTGGACGGTTGTGACGTCTCCGACATGATCTCCCCTTCGGCGGCCGGGCCGCGCTAATTTCTGCCGTACACGTTTTACTTTACCTCAGTGGGAGGCGGTCCAATGAGCGAGGCTCTCAAACTCGCGGTCATCCTGGGCAGTGTGCGGCCTGGTCGCCGGGCCGACGCCGTCGGGCGATGGGTCCAGCGTCACGCCGCCCGGCGGCCCGGCGTCGAGGCCGAGGTCGTCGACATCGCCGCGTACCAGCTGCCGGTGCTCGACGAACCGCTGCCCGCGGCGTACGGGCGTTATATGCATCCGCACACCCAGGCGTGGGCGGACACCATCGCCGCCTTCGACGGGTACGTCTTCGTGACCCCGGAGTACAACCGCTCCATCCCCGGGCCGCTGAAGAACGCGATCGACTTCCTGTACGCCGAGTGGCACAACAAGTCCGCCGGGTTCGTCAGCTACGGCATGGACGCGGCCGGCACCCGAGCGGTCGAGCACCTAAGGGTGGTCATGGGCGAGCTGCAGGTCGCCGACGTGCGGGCGCAGGTCGCGCTGACCTTGGGCGGCGACTTCGACGGCGACGCGTTCCAGCCCTTGCCGCATCGGTCCGGCCAGCTGGACATGCTGCTCGACCAGCTCACCACCTGGAGTCACGCCCTGCGGACGGTCCGGCGATGACGACCACCGTGGCGACGCGCCGGGACGAGGCGATCCGATGGCCGGTCTGGCGACTGGCGCTGGTGATCGCGTTCGCCGCCTTCATGAGCCAGCTCGACACCTCGGTCGTCAACGTCGGGCTCGACACCATCGCCGCCGATCTGGGCGCCGATCTCGGCGACGCCCAATGGGTCGCGAGCGCGTACCTGATCGCGCTCGGACTGTCGCTGCCGGCCAGCGGCTGGCTCGGGCGGCGGCTCGGCGTCGGGCGGGTGTAGTTCGCCGCGCTGGCCGCGTTCACGGTCACGTCCGCGCTGTGCGCGCTCGCCGACGGCGTGTGGTGGCTGGTCGCGGCTCGCGTGTCGCAGGGACTCAGCGCCGGGTTGCTGCTGCCGGCCGGGCAGACGATCCTCGGCCAGGCGGTCGGCCCCCAGCGGCTCGGCCGGGTCATGGCCACCCTCGGCATCGCCGTCAGCCTCGGTCCCGCGCTCGGCCCGGTCGCCGGCGGCCTGATCATCCACAACGGATCATGGCCGTGGCTGTTCCTGGTGAATCTCCCGCTCGGCGGGATCGCGCTCTACCTCGGCTGGCGGTTCGTGCCGCGCGAGCGCCCCGACGCGCATCCGGGCCGGCTCGACTGGCCCGGCCTGCTGCTGGTCAGCGCCGGCGTGCCGCTGCTCGTCTACGGGCTCACCGCCTGGGGCGAACAGGGCAGCCTCGCGACCCTCGGCTCCGGTGGCCCGGTCACGCTCGGGGCACTGCTTCTGGTGACATTCGTCTGGTACGCACGACGCACCGTCCGGCCGGTGCTGGATCTGCGACTGTTCGCCAATCGGGCGTACGCGGCAGCCACCGCGACCGGTGCGGTCATGGGCGCCACCATGTTCGGCGCGACGCTGCTGTTCCCGCTGTACTTCCAGATCGGCCGGGGCGCGGGCGTCCTCGAGACCGGAGTGGCGTTGATTCCGCTCGGCCTCGGCACCGCGGTGGCGCTGCCGATCAGCGGCCGATTGCTGGACCGGATCGGCGGCGGACTGGTCAGCCTGGTCGGCGGGCTCGGTACGGCCGCTTCCACCGTGCCGTTCGCACTGGCGGGCACCGAGTTGCCCACGCCGGCCGTCCTCGGCCTGCTGTTCCTGCGCGGCGTGGGCATCGCGTTCGCCGTCGGCCCGGCGTCGATCGCGGCGTTCAAGGCGGTCACCACCGCTCAGCTGCCCGATGCCACCACTCAGGTGAACATCGCGCAGCGGGTGGGCGGGGCGCTGGGCGGCGCCGTCTTCGCCGTCCTCCTGGCCACCCGGCTGCCCGGTGGCGTCGACGCCGCGTTCCGGCAGACGTTCTGGTGGCTCACCGCCGCCTCGGCGCTCGGCCTGGCCACCGCCGCCTGGCTGACCGTCGCCGAACACTCCCGGGCGGCGAGGAGATCCGGCGTGGACGCCACCCGGCTGCCCGAGGGCGTCCACGGCCGGTCATCGCGGGGTTGACGTCAGCCGATGCGCCGGCGTCCCGGTGCGAAGCACTGGCCGAGCCGACGGCGACGCGACTGCGGCAGCTCGCGGGCCGAGCCCGGGGTCGCCCGGCAGGCGCCCCGGCAGCCGCGCCGAGCGGCCGGTCCGGCCGACCGGGTGGCGTGGAGCCGCGCGGTCAGCTGCTCCAGGACGGTGAGCGGAGCGGGGGCGGGGAGCACGACAGAGAGACGAGTGGGTACGACCACCCAAGTGGTGAGCACAGATATACACCCAATCGGTGAGAAGTCCGCAGCAGGAAGGAGCGCGGCGGCGTACGGGACGCGGCGCGCGACGAATCAGCTCTGGAGGGTTCTCACAGGGAGTACAACGGCGTGTCCTCGGCTAGACGGATGACTTGGACAGCACGGTAGTGACGCGCGACGGCACCGGTCCACCGGTTTTCCGGGATATTTGAGCGGTGAACGATATCGTCAGATCGTGACCTGGTTATCCATACCGGTCGAGCCATTCTCGCCGAACAGGCGTCCTATACCCGCACCGGCACCGCAGCGGAGGAGACGAACAGACATGGCGGACGCTCATCTACGAGCCGACGACGCGGCCGCGCGTCAACTTGCCACCCGGCTGCGCCAGCAGCGCGAGCAAGCACAGCTGTCCGCGGACGAGCTGGCGAGCCGGATCGGCATCACCGCGGCCGACGTGGAGACCATCGAGAACGGCGACCAGCTGAGCCCACGCCAGCTCGTCTACGCCTGGCTGAACGCGTGTGGACTGCTCGGTCCCGAGCGCCGGGACATCATGGACATCGTCGACAAGCCCCACTGACCAGCTACTCCGCAATACCGCTTGGCTGAGGCGCTGACCAGCGCAGAGGGCGGCCCGAAGTGATCTTCGGGCCGCCCTGGCATATCTGTAGGTCTTGACAGACATCAATGTTAGCGCGAACATTGCTGCCGCAGCCTTTCGCGACACCCTCCCTCCGAGCGTGGCCAGCCGGGGACGTCGCGGTCCCCCACCCGCTCCCGACAAGGCTGGAGGCACCATGATCGTTCTCTCCGCACCCTCACCCCGCTGGCGGTTCCGCGCCGTCGTGGCCGTCCTGGCCAGCGCCGCAGCCGTCGCAGCCATGACCGTCGCCGTACGCCAGCCCGCGCAGGCGGCGACCATCGACACCGCCGCGTGGTACCGCCTGACGGCACGGCACAGCGGCAAGGCGGTGGACGTCGCCGGTTCGTCGACGGCCGACGGAGCCGGCATCGTCCAGCAGACCGCCAACTCCGGCAGCACGAGCCAGCAGTTCCAGTTCGTCGACTCCGGCGGCGGATTCTTCCGGCTGCGCGCCCGGCACAGCGGCAAAGTGGTCGACGTGTCCAATCGGTCCACCGCCGACGGCGCAGCCGTCATCCAGTGGAGCGACCTGAACGGCACCAACCAGCAGTGGTCGGTCGTCGACACCGACAGCGGCTACGTGAAGCTGCTCAACCGCAACAGCGGCAAAGCCCTCGACGTGTCCGGACGATCCACCGCCGACGGCGCGACCGTCGTGCAGTGGGCCGACAACGGCGGCGCCAACCAGCAGTTCCTGCTGACCAAGCTCAGCACCCCGACCCCCACCGCCAGCCCGACGATCTCCGGTACGCCGACCACCCCGCCCGCCGCGTACCCGAACCCGGGGACGGTCACCGGCAGCACCGGCGCGCACGACCCCAGCGTGGCGAAGGGACCGAACGGGACCTACGTCCTCGCCGCCACCGCGAACAACCTGTCGCTCAAGACCTCCACGGACCGCACCGCGTGGTCGAACGCCGGTGTCGTGTGGCCCAACGGCGCGTCCTGGACGACGGCGTACACCGGTGGCAGCGCGAACCTGTGGGCCCCGGACATCTCCTACCGCAACGGCCAGTTCTTCCTCTACTACGCCGCGTCCACGTTCGGGTCGCAGCACTCGGCGATCTTCCTGGCCACCAGCCCCACCGGCCTGCAGGGCTCCTGGACCAACCAGGGCCTGATCATCGAGAGCAGCACCGCCGTGAACTACAACGCGATCGACCCGAACCTCGTCGTCGACGACGCCGGTCAGTGGTGGCTGACGTTCGGTTCGTTCTGGAGCGGGATCAAGATGATCCGGCTCGACGCCGCCACCGGCAAACGCTCCACGAGCGACACCGCCGTACGGGCGTTGGCCACGCGCACCACCGCGAGCGGGGCGGTCGAAGCGCCGTTCATCTTCAAGCACGGCGGCTACTACTACCTGTGGGTCTCGTTCGACCTGTGCTGCCAGGGCGCGGCCAGCACCTACCGGGTCATGGTCGGCCGGTCGACCTCGGTCACCGGGCCGTTCACCGACCGGGCGGGCACCGCGATGACCTCCGGCGGCGGTACGCAGGTCCTGGCCGGGCACGGTTCGATCCACGGCCCCGGCCACCAGGCGGTCATCACCGACGTCGACGCCGAAGTGCTCTTCTACCACTACTACGCCGACAGCGGCGCGTCGTACCTGGGCATCAACCTCATCGGCTACGACTCGGCCGGCTGGCCGTTCGTGTACTGACCACGCGGCCGGGCGGGATCAGCTCGTTCCCGCCCGGCGGCGTACCCGGCAGAGGCCGTCAGCGCAGGTGGCCCGCGTGCTCGGCGCCGGGCAGCGTACGCGAGACGAACTGCTCGGTGCCGGGCTTGACGATGACGAACTGGCCCATCATGCCGGAGTCCTCGTGCCGCAGGATGTGACAGTGGTACATGTACGGCCAGCCGGGGTCGGTGTGCTCGCCGAACTGGACGGCCAGCCGGACGGTGGTCTTGCCGGGTACGTAGACGGTGTCCTTCGGGCCGGCCGCGTACGCCAGCGGCGGCTTGCCGTCGACGTCGAGCACCCGGAACGCCACTTCGTGAATGTGGAAGTTGTGGGCGTAGACGTTGTTCTCGATCTCCCAGATCTCCTGCGCGCCGGCGGGCACGATCTCGTCGATGCGGGTCATGTCCATCGACTCGCCGTTGATCGCGTCGTGGCCGTTGAGCTTGAAGTGGCGTACGCGCGCCCCGGCCGGGACGTCGATGTGCCGATCGGCGAGCCGGGCGGGCAGGTCCGGCATGGCGGCCAGCTTCGCCGCGGCGACGAACTTGATCAGGTCGAGGTCTCCCTCGTCGATGTCGGCCTTGCCGCCGACCGAGGTGAGCACCACCTGCTCGCCGGGTGCGAACCCGACGACGATCTCGATCCGTTCGCCGGGGGTCAGCGACACCGTGTCGACCTCGACCGGCGCGTTGACCAGACCCGCGTCGGTGGCCACGACATGGAACCTGCGGCCGTCGGCGAACCGGAGGTGGTACCGGCGGGCGTTCGACCCGTTGAGCACGCGCAGCCGAATCCGCTGCGCCTTGACCTCGAAGAACGGGTTGTAGGTGCCGTTGACCAGGACGTGGTCGCCCAGGATGCCGAAGGTGCCCTTGAGCGGGTCGCCGGTGAACGAGCCGTCGGCGGCGAACCGCTTGTCCTGCAGGATCAGCGGCACGTCGGTCACCCCGTACGCGTGCGGCAGGTCCGGGCCGCCGGGCTCGTCGATGAGGAACAGCCCAGCCAGTCCCCGGTAGACGTGCATCGCGGTGGAGCCGTGCGGATGCGGGTGATACCAGGACGTCGCGGCGGGCTGGTCGATCGTCCATCGAGGACTCCAGGTGGCGCCCGGCTCGACCGGCTGGTGCGGCCCGCCGTCCATCCGGGCCGGCAGCCGCATGCCGTGCCAGTGCACCGTGCTGGCCTCGCCGAGGGTATTGGCGACCGCCAGCTGCACCGTATCCCCTCGGGAGGCACGGATCGTCGGGCCGAGGAAACCGGAGTTGAACCCCCAGGTCGGCGTCTGCCTTCCCGGCAGGATCTCGGTCTGGCCGCTGCGCATCGTCAGGTCGAACCGCTTGATCCCGTCGGGCTGGACCCTCGGCTGGGCCAGCGGCGGGATGCGCAGCCGGTTGCTGAACGTCAGCTTCTCGGGCGGCACCGACGAGCCGCCACCACCCTGGTCGGTGCCGCAGGCTGCGGCGAGGGCGGGAAGGGCTGCGGCGAGGAGGAACCGTCGGCGTTGCATGATCGAAATCGTTTCATCGGAGCCGGCTGGGAACCATGCGGGAGTCCACCCAGGAACCACCCAGGAACTGCCGACGAAACCACTTAGGGGTTGCACTGTCACTGCAATCGGCTGCGGCGCCCGGTGCGGCGGCGGCGGCGGCGGCGGCGGGATGATCGCGTACAAGTAAGTTAGCAGCCAGGGCCGCCCGGCGGTATCGGGCGACGAACCGACTCCCCCGAGGTGGCGCGGGCCGTTAGCCTCCTCCGCGTGCCGATCTTGTCGCGTCTTCTCCGAGCTGTGCTTCCCGAGGCCGGGCCGCAGCGCGTCATCGCGCTTTCCTCGTTCGTCAACATGCTCGGCAGCGGCATGTTCATGGTCAGCTCCGCCTTGTTCGCCACACGCGTGGTCGGCCTGTCGGTCGCGCAGGTCGCCGTCGCGCTGGGCATCGCGGCGATCGTCGGGATGACCGCGGGCATTCCGGTCGGGCACCTCGCCGATCGTCGCGGTCCGCGGGAGGTCTATCTCGTCACGCTGTGCGTGCAGGCCGCGGCGATGGCAGCCCTAGTCGCGGCCCGGTCCTTCGCTGTCTTCCTGGTGGCGCTGTGCGTCGGGGAACTCGCGCGCATCGCCAGCGTCTCCGCGCGGGCCCCACTGGTACGCCGCTTCGGCGACACCGAGCTGCCCCGGTTCCGGGCGTACCTGCGATCGGTGGCCAACCTCGCCGGCGCGTTGGGTGCGGTGGCCGCCGGATTCGCGGTGCAGCTCGACACGCGGACGGCGTACGTGGCGGTGGTGGTGGGCAACGCGGCCAGCTTCGTGGTGAGCGCTGCGATCACCGTACGCCTGCCGTCGGTCGCCCCGGTCGAAGCGCCTCAGGCGGCCCGGCGGTGGCTGGCATTGCGTGATCGGGGGTACCTGGCCTTCACCGTCCTCGACGCGATCATGTCGATCCAGGGCCGGGTCCTGGTCTTCGGCCTGCCGCTGTGGATCGTCGGACACACTTCGGCGCCACGCTGGCTGGTCGGGGCAGCGATGCTCCTCAACACGGTGCTGATCGTCGTGTTCCAGGTACGCGCCGGCCGCGACGTCGACGGCAGCGCGCCGGGCGGCCGGGCGTTCCGCCGGGCTGGGCTGGCGTTTTTGGCCGGGATGGCGTTGATGGCCGCCGCCACGGGAGAACCGGGCTGGATGGCCGCCGTGCTCGTCGTCGCCGGGGTCGCCGTGCACACCGTCGGCGAGCTGTGGCAGGCGGCGGGCTCGATGGAGCTGCGATTCAGCCTCGTCCCGGCGTACGCCCAAGGCCAGTACACCGGCGTCGCCAGCCTCGGCAGCGGCCTGGTGAACGTGGTCGCGCCGACGGTCGTCGCGGTGCTCTGCCTCAGTTGGGGTGCGCCGGGCTGGCTACTGCTCGGCGGCGTCTTCGTCCTGGTCGGGCTGGCCATGCCGGCCGTCGTGCGCTGGACCGAACGGCACAGTCCGGCGTACGCGTAGCCGGTCAGGCCACCCGGAGCTGTTCCCCGTCGATGTCGACGACGTCACCGCGGTGCAACTGCCGGCCGCGCCGCAGCTCCTCCTCGCCGTTGACCGTGACCTCGCCCGCGCCGATGGCGGTCTTGGCCTCACCGCCCGATTCGATGACCCCGGCCAGCTTGAGGAACTGGCCCAGCCGAATCATGTCGTCGCGGATCGGAACGTCTCTCATCCCTGCATCATCGGCCCTCCGGCCGGGCCGCGCCCAGGCGACTCGCGGCAATGTCGATCACACCACGTCACCGCCTGGCCATGGGCCGGCCGGCGGGGTCCTCCCGCGGAGACGGGCCGGCACCAGGTAGCTTCGCGACCATGCATTCGGTGATCACCTCCGACGGCCGGGTCCTCGCCGTCGAGGAGTACGGCGTGCCCAGCGGCGTGCCCGTGGTGTATCTGCACGGCACCCCGATGAGCCGGCTCGCCCGGCACCCCGACGACCAGATGTTCATCGACCTCGGCATCCGGCTGATCACCTATGACCGGCCCGGGTTCGGCCGCTCGACGCCACAGCCGGGCCGGATCGTCGCCGACGCCGCGGAGGACGTGGTCACGCTCGCCGACGCGCTCGGACTGTCGCGCTTCGCGGTCTTCGGGGTCTCCGGCGGCGGGCCGCATGCCCTGGCCGCTGCCGCGGCGTACCCGCATCGCATCTCGCGGGTGGCGACCCTCGCGAGCCTGGCGCCGTGCGACGCGGACGGTCTGGAATGGACCGCCGGGATGACCGAGGGCAATCAGGGGAGTTCCGTCGCGGCGCGCCGTGGCCGCGACGAGCTGACGGCGCGGTTGACCCAGGCCGCGGAGAGCCCGCTGCCGCTGCCGGAGCGCGACCTCGCGGTGCTGGGCCAGCCGGAGATCGCCGCGATGGTCCAGCCGGCGATGGCGGAGGCGCTCGCGCCCGGTGTTTCCGGCTGGGTGGACGACGTGTTCGCGCTGTACGGCCTGCCCTGGGGGTTCAGCCCGCGATCGGTGCGGGTGCCCGCCCACCTGTGGCACGGCGAGCTGGACGAACTCGTTCCGGCGGCGCACAGCCGATGGCTGGCCGAGCGCATCCCCGGCGCCACCCTCGTGACCGACGCCGATGCCTCGCACGCGGGACACTTCGCCGCGACTCGGGACACGCTCACCTGGCTACTCACGGGGTGAGAAAATTCTGATTTAGCCCTCTACATCCGGTTTAGCCGTCTATATCCGAAACCGTCATTGCTGCAACCGGTCATGAGCATGCCGAAATCGCGCAAAAGGTGCGAAAAGAAAAAGTAGACGACGTCGCGTGACCGCTGGAACACTCGCCGTAGTCAACTTGACCTGCACCTACGTCGAGGGAGTGCTCATGAGCCGGAAGCTCTTCGCCGGATCCATCGCGGTCGCGACGGTCGTCGCCGCCGTTCTGATCCAGTCGGCCATGTCGGCATCGGCCACCAGCGGCACCTCCGTCGCCGCCACCGGCGACAGCTCGGTCTACCTCGCCGCGAACGGCAAGAACGCGGCCTCCGCCGCGGTGACGCCGCAGACCGCCCCCATCTCGCAGGACTCCTCGCTGAAGCTGTCCGGCATGACCTGGACCAGCTGGTCCGACAGCGCTTCCGGCACAGGCAGCGCGACCGTCAACCTGTGCGACCCGAACTGCGCCACCGGCAAGAGCGTGACGATCCCGGTCACCGTGACCCTCAGCGCCCCGCAGCAGCTGTGCGGCCACGACTTCTACACCGACATGCGGCTGGCGTTCCAGAGCACGCCGCCGAACGGGCTGCCGAGCACCACGACCGTCCCGGTCGCCCCGCTCTGCTGATCTGGTCACGCCCGGACTGACATCGGAGGTCAGGTACGGCGGCTGAGGGTGTCCGCTCCGCCGTACCTGCCGACGACCTCGAAGCCCTCGCTCAGGTAGAGGCCGTGGGCGTGGTTGTCCGGCTCGACCGACAGCGACAGCTGCTCGACTCCGGCCTCCCGCGCGACCCGGACCAGCTCACGCAGCATCAGGCGGCCGAGACCCCGGTTCCGATGGGCCGCGGCCACGCCGAGCGTCAGCTCCGGAATGTCGGCGGCGACCCAGCCATAGCCCGGATCGTCGGCCGGCAGATACCGCAGCCAGCAAGCGCCCACCGGGTGGCCGTCGCCGTCGGTCGCGACGACGCCGAGATCGCCGGGGCGTGGCCAACCGGCCACGTAATGCGCGATGTCCGGCCGGGCCAGCACCTCGGACACCGTGAACTGGCCGGTTCCGCGCCAGTCGAACGCGGCCAACAGCATCTCGACCAGGAACGCCGCGTCGTCCGCTCCCGCTTTACGGATCTTGTACGCCACGGCGGCATTCTGCCAAAGCGATCAGCGATCCAGCGAACCGAGTTCGCCGGCGGCTACTCCTTGGCGGCTTCGCGGCCGACCACCATGGTGGCGTACAGGTCGGGGTCGAACTCCGCAGCGATCTCCACGTCGAGCTGCGCGCCGAGTCCATCGAGGACGCGGGTGAAGAAGCTGCGCGCGGCCGCGGCGTAGACGATGTCGGCGATGTCGCCGTCGGAAAGCCCGGCCGCGTGCAGTTCGTCGACGTCGTCCTGAGACACCGAGGCGGCGTCCCCCGCGACCTTCGTGGCGAACCGGTACACAGCCCGGTCCTGCTCGTCGAGGGTCTCGCCGTCTGGCGACTCGGCGATCCGGTGCAACGACGCCTCGTCACCGCAGATGTCGCGGAGCATCTTCGAATGCGCGACCGTGCAATAGGTCGACCGCAGCGCGCGGGCCGCCGCGATGGTGGCGATCTCGAAGCGCCGGCGGTCCATTCCCCCACGGATGGCCAGGTTGAGCGTGTTCCAGGCCTGGGCGACGTCCGGGCGGTGGCTGAACGCGCCGGTGTAGTTGGGCAGGAAACCCCAGGAGGAACGCTGCTGCTCGAAGTACTCGGCGGTCGCGCCGGTCGCAGCCTGCTCGGGCGTCGTCTCGATGAACATGCCGTCATTGTGCATACGCGGGTTCCAGTGTGGGCACGACTGGCGGAATGACGTCAGTGCTGTGCGCGTACCAGTGGGTGGCGCTGATTGTCATTGGTTCGTCATGGATTCGCGCGGTGATCGCGATGGCCGGGCCCGACCGTGTCTCTGGGACGCGGACGCGGTCAGCGACGCATCCGGCCCGCATCGGGGTGGGCCGGGACAGCACTTCACGTCCTCGCCGGCGCCGGACCTCTCAGGTCCTCCGGCGCCGGCACACTCCCCTGTCGCCGGTGGCGCGACCACTCACCCGGCGCGGGTGAATCGGTGTGCGGCTGTGGCTGGTCTGCTTGTCCTGCGCGACTCCACCGGCGGAGTACGCGGAGAGGTGGGTCGACGTGACGGATCGCCGTGGCTCGTCTGGGACGCTGCTGGCGACCTGCGTCTCGGCGCTGGTCGTCAACGCCAACACCTCCGCGGTGGCGATCCTGCTGCCGGCGATCTCCGACGACACCGGTACGCCGGTCTCCACCCTCCAATGGGCGGTGACCGGATACTCCCTGGTGGGCGCGGCGACGATCGTGACGGCCGGCGCGCTCGGCGACGTGTTCGGCCGGCGCAAGATCTTCCTCGGCGGGCTGATCCTGTTCGTGGCGTCGTGCGCCATGATCGCCCTCGCCCAGAGCGGTGGTGGGGTGATCGCGGGACGCTGCATTCAGGGTGCGGCCGGGTCGACGATCCTGGCCTGCGGCATGAGTCTGCTGTCGGCGGCCAACACCGGCAAGGAGCAGTTGCGCGCCGTGACCTTGTGGGGCGCCGCGTCGGCCATCGGCGCGGCGGCCGGTCCGCTGGTCGGCGGGCTGCTCGTCGAACTCACCGGCTGGCAGGGCTTGTTCTGGATCGACGCCGCGATCGCGGCGGCCTGCATTCCGCTGACGCTGGCCCGCACCGCCGAGTCGCGTGACCCCAACCGGTCCCGTTCCATCGACTTCCCCGGCACCGTCCTCATCGCCGTGACCCTGGCCGCGCTCATCTTCGCGCTGAGCAAGGGCCAGGACTGGGGCTGGCTGTCCGGACGCACGCTCGGCTGCCTCGTGCTGTCCATCGCCGCGCTCGCCACGTTCGTCGTCGTCGAGCAGCGCCGGGCCGCACCGCTGCTCGACCTGCGACTGCTGCGGAACAAGGTGCTGGTCGGCGCGACGGTGTCGATCCTCATCGGATCCGGCACGCTGAACGCGATCATGTACGTGATCAGCCTCTACTTCCAGGACCCGGCCGCGCTGGGGATGAGCGCGCTGCAGGCCGGGCTCGCCACGCTGCCGGTCGCGGCGGCCGCGGTCGTGCTCGCCCCGCTGATCACGCCGATCGTCGGCAAGATCGGGGCGCGTACGACGATCGTGTCCGGGTTCGTCATCATGACGGTGGCGTTCGGCTGGCTCACGCTCGTGGACTCATCCTGGAAGTACGCCGCGTTCGTCATCCCGCTGGTGCTGTCGGCCGTCGGCATGAGCCTGCAGAACGGGCCGGCCTCGTCGATCTCCACCGCCGTCGTGTCGCCGGACGAGGTCGGCGCGGCGTCGGGCGTCTCCAACATGGCCCGCTATGTCGGCGCCTCGGTGATGACGGCGATCGTGGCCTCCATCTACGCCGGGGTCTCCGCACATCGACTGGCGGCCGGCGAGTCGACCGGCAGCGCACTCGCGGCCGGCGTCTCGCGTACGGCGATCGCGATGGCGATCTGGTGCGTCCTGGGTGTGCTGGTGGCCCTGCTGATCGGGCGGCTGCGACCGGGGAAGCCACAGCCGCTGGACTACGCCACCGCGGCGGCCGGCACGACGCATACGCTGCACGCCCCGGCGGCTCGTGCCCAGTCGTCCCGTTCGGGGGCAGAAGTCCCGACCGCGTAACCCGGCAAGCCACTGAACTGCTGCTGAACCCGCCCGCGGCGGCTCGGGCCGGACCTATTCTGACTTCAGCCGGGTCACGGGGTCCGACGGGTTCGAAGTGAACGCGAAAACCGGGGGTGAACTGCGATGGACGGGTGGACGTCGCACATCCCCGAATCGCCGTCCCCGATCGATCGGCCCCGGGTGCGGGATCTGCTGTCGACGCGGCTGCGGCACACTCGCGTACTGCTGGTGACGGCCGGGGCGGGCAGTGGCAAGACGACCGCCGTGGCGGAGTGGTGCAAACGCCGGGCGTTCGGCGAACGCATCGCCTGGGTCAGCGTCACCCGGGACGCGTCGCCGGCCCATTTCTGGTGGCAGACCCGGCATGCGTTGCTGAGCGCGGTCGTCTCCCCCAGCACGGTCGGCGGCGACCTCGCCAACTCCGCCGGGCAACCGCCCGTGACCCGGGCCGGCAAGGCCGAACTCGATCGGCTGCGGCGCACCATCACGATGATCGGCGCGCCGACGATCCTGGTCGTCGACGACCTGCACTACCTGCGGGACGTCGGCGTACTGGAACAGTTGCGCGACTTGATCGAGCATGCGCCGCCGGACCTTCAGGTCGTGCTGGTCAGCCGGTCCGATCCCGCGATGCGGCTGCACCGGTTGCGCATCCGTGGCGAACTGGCCGAGGTACGCGCCCGCGACCTGGCCTTCGATACGGGCGAGGTCACCCGGCTGTTCGCGGAGTACGACGTCACGCTGTCCGATCCGCAGGTACGCGCGCTGCTCGACCGCACCGACGGCTGGGCGGTCGGGCTGCGGCTGGCGGCGATGTCGCTGGAACCCGACGCGGTCGACCAAGGGATCACGCGGTTCACCGGCGACGAGCGCACCGTCATGGAGTACCTGACGGGCGAGGTGCTCAGCCACGTCCCTGAGCCGGTACGCCGCTTCCTGCTGCGTACCAGTGTGGCCGAACGTCTCACGGTGTCCCTGGCGGAGTCGCTCGGGGGCGGCACCGCCGACGCGCTCCTGGCCCGGCTGGCCCGCGAGGACGAGCTGATGATCCGGGCGACCCGGGACGGCCGGGAGTACGCGTATCACCCGTTGCTGCGGGAGATGCTCTACCACCAGCTGTCGTTGGAGGACGGTGCGCTGCGGGACCAGCAGCACGGCCGGGCGGCCGCCTGGTACGCCGCCGGCGGTGACGTGGCCGAGGCGACCCGGCACGCGCTGCTGTCCCGGGACCCCGAGGTGAGCGTCCGGGTTCTGCTGACCATGACGATCCCGGAGATCCTGGCCGGACAGGGCGACACCGCCATGACCGCCCTCCGGGAGACCGCCGGGCGTGGTGGCGATCCGCTGGTCGACGCGCTGCATGCGGCCGCGCGGCACGCGTACGAGCGGGATGCCGCCTCGCTGAGCGCGGACGTCGACGAGACGGGCCGGCATCTGGCCGGGCTGCCCACGGACGTGGCCGAGGCCGGTCAGACGGCCTTGAGCCTGCTCGGGATGACCTCGTCGGTGCTGCGGACCGGCGGCGCGGGCGACCTGGACGAGGTCCGGAACGTGGTCCGCCGCCTCCGCGAAGGCGCACTGGCCCTCAGCCCGGCGGCGGCGCGCTACCAGCCGGTCGCCGAGACCCACCTCGGGGTGGAGCTGATGTGGACCGGGCAGACGGCGGAGTCGGAGTGGCACCTGCGGGCCGCCGCGGACAACGCGGAGCACCAGCGGCTCGAGGGTCTCCGGACTCAGTGCCTGAGCCACCTCGCGGTGCTCGACGCCCGCAACGGCGCGCTGGCGTCGGCCCGGCATCGAGCCGAGTCGGCGCTGCGGGAGGTCGGCGACACCGCCACCGCTCATCTCGCGTTGGCCCAGGTCAGCCTGCAACAGGCGGACTTCGACCAGGCCGCCCGGCATGTGGTGCTGGGACTGGCCGCCGATGAGTCCATGATGGACCGCCGGGCTCATCTGGCGGTACGCCTGACCGCAGCCGAGTTGCTGCTGGCCCACGACGCCCCGGCGAAGGCGGCGGCGACGGTCGCCCAGGTGCGGGCCGAGGCCGAGGAGACCCAGGCGGGTACGCCGTTGCTGCGGCACTGGATCGACCTGGTGGAGGCCGACGCCCGGCTGGCTGGAGCCGACTACGCGACGGTCGCGGAGCAGTTGCGCGACCGTGTCGGCGACGGCGATCTGCTGCCCGCGGAACTGATCCGGCTCGCGCAGGCGGAGCTGGGTCTGGGCCGCACCAAGCAGGCCGAGCAGCTCCTGCAGCCGATCCTGGCCGAGGAGCCGACGTCGGTCGCCGCCGTCGAGGCCTGGCTCGTTCAGGCGGCCGTGCAGGACCGCCGGCACGACGAAGCGGCTGCCGAGGACGCCCGCCGGCATGCCATGGACTTGGCCGCGCCCGAACGACTGCGCCTGCCGTTCCTGCGTACGCCGGGCAAGTCCCGGCGGATCGAGCTGGCCGTCGACGCCGGCGCCGCCGCCCCGGCGCTGCTGGAGGCGCTCACCGAACGCGAGCTGACCGTGCTGCGCTACCTGCCGACGATGCGCGGCAACACCGAGATCGGCGAGTGCATGTTCGTCTCGGTCAACACGGTCAAGTCGCATTTGAAGGCGGTCTATCGGAAGCTGGCCGTCAGCAACCGCCGCGAGGCCGTCAACCGGGCCCGCGAGCTGCATCTTCTCTGACCCTCCGCCGCCTGGCGACCGCCGGCCGGAAGTACCCCCGCCGGGTGAGGCGCGGTGGTGGCCGCACGCCCAGGCTGGTGTCGAGGGGGGTGCGCCATGCCGAACCGTTGCTACGAGATCCACGTGAGCGGCTCCGTCGACGATCGCCTTCTGGCCGAGCTTCCCGGGCTGACGATCGGGCCGCCGGAGGTCCGGACCGTGCTCTACGGTCCCGACCTCGACCAGGCCGCGCTGTACGGCCTGCTCGACCAGCTGCAGGCGCTCGGGCTGGACCTCGTCGAGGTACGCACCACCGACGACCCGAGCCTATGAACGCCGTCGAGATCACCGTTTCGGGCCGGGTGGGGCCGCTGCTCCGCGAGGCGATCTCCGGCACCCCGGTCGCCGATTGCCGGCTGGTCACGGTCCTGCGGGTGACCGCCGCCGACACCGCCGCGCTGTGGCGGCTGCTGGGCCGGCTGGACCAGGCCGACCACGTCGCTCGAGCCGTTCGCTTCCACCGGAACCGTGCGGCGGAAAACCTACCCGAGGCGGGTGATGATTCGCCCATCGCCGATGGCCGAAGGTGATCACAGCGTTACGGAGTGCCAACGCGGCGGAGAGTCCTGCCGCATCTGTCACGGGGGTTCCTCAGATGAGTGCGATGGATGTGCCGGCCCGGCCGGCAGCGGGAGGAATACAAGCGGCGACCAGAGCGCCGGCCAAGGCGTACATCACCTGGGTCGCCCTGGCCCTGATGACCACCAGTTCGGTGGCCAGCCTCCGAGCCGCGCCGACCATGGCGATGTACGGGCTCGCGTGCGTGTTCCTCTACCTACTGCCGGCGGTCGTGTTCCTGTTGCCGACCTCGCTGGTCTCGGCCGAGCTGGCCTCGGGCTGGACCGGCGGCGTCTACAACTGGGTCAGCCAGGGCCTGTCCAAGCCGCTGGGCTTCCTCGCCGTCTGGTGCCAGTTCGCCATGACGATCTTCTACTACCCGAGCCTGCTCGGCTACGTCGCCAGCACCTTGGCGTACGTGTTCAACCCACCGCTGGCCTCGAACGGGCTGTGGACCGCCGCGGTCATCATGGTCTGCTACTGGTCCGGCGTCTGGATCTCCTCGCGCGGCACCAAGGGCGTCGCCGGGCTGGCCAGCGCCGGGCTCACCATCGGCACGCTGATCCCGGGCGCGATCCTGCTGACCCTGTGCGCGATCTTCCTCGGCCAGGGCAACGAGTCGGCCGCGCCGATGGACGCCGCGCACCTGCTGCCGGCCTGGACCGGCCTGGCCAGCCTCGTACTGATCGTCAACAACTTCCTGTCCTACTCGGGCATGGAGATGAACGCGGTCCACGTCTCCTCGCTGAAGAACCCCGGGCGGGAGTACCCGCGCGCGATGTTCATGGCGATGGGCCTGGTCCTGGCCATCTTCATCCTGCCGGCGCTGGCCATCAGCTGGGTCGTCCCGGCCGAGCAGCTGTCGCTGACCGCCGGTGTCATGCAGGCCTTCGACGCGGTCTTCGCCCACTTCGGAGCGCAGTGGATGACGCCGCTGATCGGCATCATGCTCGTCACGGCCTCGCTGGGCGGCATGCTGACCTGGCTCGCCGGGCCGAGCAAGGGCCTGCTGATGATCTCCCGGCAGGAGGGCTACCTGCCGCCGTTCCTGCAGCGGCTCAACAAGTTCGGCGTACAACAGAACATCCTGGTGACCCAGGGCGTCATCACGACGGTCATCGCGCTGCTCTACGCGTTCATCCCGGACGTCTCCAGCGCGTACTGGATCTTCTCTGTGATCACCACGCAGGTCTACCTGATCATGTACCTGCTGATGTTCCTCGCCGCGATCCGGTTGCGCCGCACCCAGCCCGACCACCCGCGGGGTTACCGGGCGCCGATGCTGGTCGGCCTGTGCGGCGTCGGCTTCGCCGCCTCGCTCGCCGCGCTGCTGGTGGGCTTCATCCCGCCGTCGCAGTTCGAGTCCGGCAACTCCGGGATCTACCTGCTGATCGTCGGCGGCGGCGCGCTCGGCCTGGGCCTGCTCGTGCCGTACCTGTTCTACAAGCTGCGCAAGCCGTCGTGGAAGACCGCCGAGGCCGAGGAGGTGCCGGTGTCATGACCACCGTCGACATGAGCGACCGCTCGAAACGCTGGATAACCTACGTCCTGCTGGGCGCGATCTTCCTGATCCTCGCGATCGTCGCGCTGGGCGTGTTCCGCTCGGCCAAGGCGTCCGCGTCGGCCAACGCCAAGGCGGACGAGCTGATCGGCAACATCACGGCCGCCGGCTACACCGCGCCCAGCAAGGACCAGATCGTCACGGTGCTCGGCGAGGACGGCGGCGCGGTCTGCGCCGACCCGGCCAGCGCGCTGCGCAAGGCCACGCTCAACGCCATGATGACCAACGGCGCCGGCGGTCCCGGTGCGCGGCCGGTCATCAGCGACAGCATCGCGGTGCGCGGCCAGCTGGCGATCATGAAGGTCTACTGCCCGGACAAACTGCCGGACTTCCAGCAGTACGCCGACAGCCTCAAGTTCGACAACGTGGTGAAGCAATGACCGAGCAGCTCAGAGACCGTATTCAGGCGCTGATGCCGCAGGCGAAGGCCGAGCTGGCGGACCTGGTGGCGATGCGCTCGGTGGCCGACGCCCGGCAGTTCCCGCCGGAGGAGTGCGCCAAGGCGGCCGCGTGGGTGCTGGAGGCCTTCCGGGCCGAAGGGTTCACCGACGCCCGCCTGGTCACCACCGCCGACGGCAGCGACGCCGTCTACGGCACCCGGCTCAGCAGCGATCCGTCCGCGCCGACAGTGCTGCTGTACGCGCACTACGACGTGCAGCCGCCGCTGGACGACCAGGCCTGGCGCACACCGCCGTTCACGTTGACCGAGGGCGACGACGGGCGGTGGTACGGCCGGGGCGCCGCCGACTGCAAGGGCAACATCGTCATGCACCTGACCGCGTTGCGGGCGCTCGGCGACCAGCTGCCGGTGAACCTGAAGCTGATCGTGGAGGGCTCCGAGGAACAGGGCACCGGCGGCCTGGAGGACTTCGTGCCGCCGAACGCCGACCTGTTCGCCGCCGACGCGATCCTGGTCTGCGACACCGGCAACGCGGCGGTCGGCCGGCCGGCGGCGACGGTGAGCCTGCGCGGCCTGGTGAACGTCGTCGTGAAAGTCGAGTCGCTGCGGAGCGAAGTCCACTCCGGAATGTTCGGCGGCCCGGTCCCGGACGCGCTCGCCGCCCTCGTACGCCTCCTGGGCACGTTGCGCGACGAGCACGGCGACACCACGATCGCCGGGCTGGACAACACCCAGATCTGGGACGGCGAGCCCTATCCGGACGATCGTTTCCGCGCCGACGCCGGTCTGCTCGACGGCGCCGAACTGCTCGGCACCGGAGCGGTCTCCGACATGCTCTGGGCCCGGCCGGCGGTGTCGATTTTGGGCATCGACTGCCCACCCGTGGTCGGCTCGGCAGCCGCCCTGCAACCGCACGCGGCCGCCCGGCTCAACCTGCGCATCCCGCCCGGCACCGATCCGGGCAAGGCGCTGACCGCCCTGACCGACCATCTGACGGCGGCCACGCCGTGGGGCGTACGCGTGACCGTGGAGCCGGAGGCCTCCGGCGCACCGTTCCGGGCCGAGACCGGGGGTCCGGCGTACGCCGCCCTCCGCGAAGCGATGGCGGACGCGTTCGGGCAGCCCATGACCATGCTCGGGCAGGGCGGCTCCATCCCGCTGTGCAACGTCTTCGCCGCCGCCTGCCCCGGCGCGGAGATCATCCTGATGGGCGTCGAAGAGCCCCAGACCCTGATGCACGCGCCGAACGAGAGCGTGCATCCCCAAGAGATCGCCGACATGGCGCTCGCCGAAGCCTTGTTCCTGCAACGCTTCGCCACCGCAGCCGACACAAAGGAGTGACAATAGTGGATGTCGAGACGATGGGACCGGTCGACTACCTCGTGATCGAGTTCCCCGGAAACCGGATGACCGGCGAAGGCGTACCGCTGCTGCTGGACCTCGTCGAACGCGGCATCATCCGCATCCTCGACCTGGCCTTCATCCGCAAGGACGCCGACGGCATCATCACCGCGCTGAAGATCGAGGACCTCGACGCCGAGGGCGCCGCGGAGTTCGCGGTGTTCGAAGGCGCGTCCTCGGGCCTGCTCGGCGACGACGAACTGCGCGAGGCCGCCGACGTCATCGAGCCCGGCAACTCCGCCGGAATCATGGTCTACGAGAACACCTGGGCCGCCCCGCTGGCCATGGCCTGGCGTCGTGGGGGCGCGCAGATGGTCGCGTCCGGCCGCATCCAGATCCAGGCGCTGCTCGCCGCGGCCGAAGCCAGCGCCTGACCTAATCCCGAACCGATCCGAGCGAACCGAAACGAAACGCGAGAGGGAACACCATGGGATTGCTACGAGGAGTCGCGCGTACCGCGGTGGTCGCCGGCACGGCCACGGCGGTGTCCAACCGCGTGTCCCGCCGCCAGGCCGGCCGCTGGGCCGCGCAGGATCAGCAGCAGCAATACGAGTACGCCCAGCAGGAAGCAGCCGCGCAGCAGCAGCAGGCCCCGCCGGCGGCGGCTCCGGCCGACAAGCTGGATCAGCTCAAGACGCTCGGCGACCTGAAGGCTCAGGGCGTGCTCACCGACGCCGAGTTCGAGCAGCAGAAGCAACGCATCCTCGCCGGCTGACCCCGCGCTCGCAGCGCGACCGTCAGCAAAGCCGAGACAGCGCGACCGTCAGGAGAGGGGGGCCGACGTGACGTCCGCCGAGTTCACCGCCGACGACTACGCCACACGGATGGTGCGGGCCGCCGACGACGCCCAGCGAGCCGGATACGACGGCGTACTCGTGACGCCGGGTCCCGACCTGGTGTGGCTCACCGGCTATCGGCCGACCGCCATCACCGAGCGCCTGACCGTGCTCGTGCTGCTGCCCGGCCGGCGGCCGCAGCTGGTGGTGCCGAAACTGGAGATGCCGGACGCGCAGGCCGGCCCGGCCGCGGCCGAGATGGGCTTCCGCGACTGGAGCGACGCCACCGATCCGTACGCGACCGCTTCCGCGCTCCTGCCCGAGGAGGGTCGCCTGTGCGTCTCCGACTCGGCGTGGGCGCTGCACGTGCTGGGTCTGCTCAAGGCCCGTCCGCAGGTCGGCTTCGAGGCGATCACCAATGCGCTGCCCATGTTGCGCGCGGTCAAGGACGCCCACGAACTCGACCGGCTGGCCGCGGCGGGAGCGGCGGCCGACCAGGCGTACGGGGAGATCGTGAAGGTGCGCTTCGCCGGGCGGGCGGAGAACGAGGTGGCCGCCGACCTGGCCGAGCTGCTGCGGGAGCACGGCCACGAGCAGGTGGACTTCACCGTCGTGGGCTCCGGCCCGAACGGCGCCAATCCGCACCACGAGGCCGGTGATCGCGTCATCGGCGTCGGGGACACCGTCGTCCTCGACTTCGGCGGGCTCATGGCCGGCTACGGGTCGGACACCACGCGTACCGTCCACGTCGGACCCGACATCGATCCCGAGGTGACCCGGGTGCACGGCGTCGTACGCGAGGCGCAGCAGACGGCGTTCGAGGCGGTCCGCCCCGGGGTCGCCTGCCAGGAGATCGACCGCGCCGCGCGGGAGGTCATCGTGGCGGCGGGCTACGGCGAGTACTTCATTCACCGCACCGGGCACGGGATCGGCGTCACCACGCACGAGCCGCCGTACATGGTCGAAGGCGAGCAGCAGCGCCTCGTGCCCGGCATGTGTTTCTCCATCGAGCCCGGGATCTACCTGCCGGGCCGGTTCGGCGTACGCCTGGAGGACATCGTCACCGTCACCGAGTCCGGCGGCCGGCGATTGAACACGACCAGCCATGAGTTGCGGGTCGTCGAGTAGGAAAGAGGTCGATGACGATGGACTTCGGCGACGTGCTGTGGTCGATGATCGTATTCTTCTTCTGGTTCATGTTCATCTGGATGTTCATCGCGGTCTTCGCCGACGTGTTCCGGCGCAAGGACCTGTCCGGCTGGGGCAAGGCGGGCTGGATCGCGTTCGTGGTGATCCTGCCGTTCCTGGGTGCGCTGGTCTACCTGATCGCACGGCCGAAGCCGACCGAGGCCGAGCTGCGGTCGATGGGCATGATGCCGTATCGCGGCGCTCCGGAGGCTGCGGTCCACTCCACCGCGGACGAGATCGAGCGGCTCAGCAAACTGCACGACGACGGCAAGATCGACGACGCCGAGTACGCCACGCTCAAGCAGCGGGCGATGGGTCTGACCGCTTGACCGGGCTGGTCATCGGTGGCGGCGATGCGCGGTCTCCGGGCCGACGACGCGGAGCAGACCGAGCGCGTCGACGCTCGGCGAGCCCGGCGGCGGCGTGAACAACCGCAGCCGCTGATCGGCGGACTGAGTCTGCAGTAGTTCGTAGTCGAATTCGATGAGCCCGACAGCCGGATGCCGTACGCGCAGCCGGCTGTCGCGGCGTACGGCGACCTCGTGCTCCTGCCAGAGCGCGCGGAACTCCTCGCTCGCCGCTTCGAGCCGCTGGATCAGCAGCGTCGAGGGGCGGTCGTAGCCGTGCCGGGTCGCCGCCGCGCGCAGGTCGGCGACGTGCATCCGGCTGAGGTCGTCGTGCTCCTCGACGGCGTACGCCTCCCGGACGAACGGGTCGGTGAACCAGCGCCAGACGACGTTGCGATCCGGTTCGGCGATCGAGCAGACGCAGCCGAACAGCGCCTCGGCCAGGGCGTTCTGCGCGAGTAGGTCGCCGAGGTCGGTCAGCAGCTGAGCCGGGGTGTCCCCCAGCCGGTCGAGCAGATAGAGCAGACCGGGTCGCACGTGGCTGCCGGCTCGGGCACCTTCCGGCGGGCGGTGACCGGCGAGCAGGTAGAGGTGGTCGCGCTCGTCCTCGGTCAGCCGCAACGCCCGGGCGAGCGCGGCCAGCAGCTGCGTCGACGGTTGTGAACTGCGCGCCTGCTCCAGCCGCATGACGTAGTCGGCCGACACCCCCGACAGCTGGGCCAGCTCCTCGCGGCGCAGACCGGGCGTCCGGCGTCGCGGTCCGGCCGCCAGCCCGACCTCCTGCGGCTGGAGGCGCTCCCGCGACCGGCGCAGGAAGTCCGCCAGCTTGGCCTGGTCCATCTTCATGTCGTCCATCCTCGGCCCTTCGCGCCCGGATCGCCGCTGAGCAGCCTAGGAGCGCTGCTCCTAGGCAAACCGCTCCCCTCCTCATCACTACCCGGTCCTGGCACTGTCGCTGGCGTACCGCCATCAGAAAGGGACAGCGAAATGATCGAGATCACAGTCGGCTCCGCCCATGTGCCGTACCGGACGACGGGCCAGGGCCGCCCGCTCGTGCTGGTGCACGGAACCAACCGAGGGGGCGCCTCCTGGGACGGCGTGGCCGACGCGTTCGCCGACCGCAGCACCGTCGTGCTGCCGAACCTGTCCGGCAGCGATCCGGCCCGCGACGACGGCCGCGACCTCACCGGTGAGCAGCTCGCCGACCAGGTCGCCGCCGTCATCGCCGATGTCGGGGCCGGGCCCGCCGACGTGGTCGGGCACTCCATGGGTGCGGTGGTCGTCGCGACGCTCGCCGCCACGCGGCCCGACCTGGTACGCACGGCCGTCCTGGCCGCCGGCTTCGCCGGGCAGGGCGACGAGTACTTCCGCAACGTGCTGACCGTCTGGCGCGACCTGGCCGGCGTCCCGGACACGTTCGCCCGGTACGCGATGCTGCAGGCGTTCAGCCGCGAGTACCTGAACTCCCTCGACCGGGCCGCCGTCGAGGAACTCGCGGGCGGCTATCAGCCGAACGCGAACCGGCTCCGGCAGCTCGACCTGGATCTGCGGTTGGACGTGCGGCACCTGTTGCCGCGGATCCAGGCGCCGACCCTGGTGATCGGTGGCAGCCGCGACACGCTGGTCCCCGTGGAACACTCCCGTGAGCTGGCCGCCGGCATCTCCGGAGCCGCGTACGCGGAGCTGGACTGCGGGCATCTCATGGCGACCGAGCGACCGGCCGAGTTCGTGAAGCTCGTCCGCGACTTCATCCAGTAAAACGCTCCGGGGGTGTCTCCATAGTGGAGACACCCCCGGCCGGCGATCAGCAGCTGCCGCCCGGCTCCCGGGACGTACGCCAGTCGTCGGAGGTGGTCGACGTGGCTTCCGGGGTGTGGACGATGTCGGAGAAGTTGTCGAAGTACGCCTGGAACGTCTTGTGACCCGAGATGCGCAACAGCGACTCGTCGTTGTCGTAGATCGCCGGTCCGCTCCAGTTCGTCGAACCGGTGTAGACGATCTCCTCGGTCGCCCCGGACTTGAGCTTGCCCGAGATCGCGAACCACTTCGAGTGCACGCTGCGGGGCAGGTCGGTGCCGGTCGGCTTCCACCAGCGCTGCACACCCGAGCAGCGCAGCGCGTCGACGACGCTGGCGTTCACCCCGTCGGTGCGTACGTGGTAGATGAGCTGCACGACGCAGCCCTCGGCGTCCAGCGACGCGAGCAGCCGCGCGATGTCGGAGCGGGTGAAGCCGTTCATCGCCACCCGGATGAGGGTCCGCCCGTTGTGACCGAGGCTGTCGGGCAGGTTCCGGGCCGAGCAGTCGGCACGCGACAACATGTCCAGCACGAAGTTGCCATCGCCGTCGGCGATCGGGCTGAAGTAGTTGCGGAACGCGCCATAGCCGCTGGCCGCCTCGGTGCCGTCGGCGTTGTAGGAGACCGGCTTGCCGTCGGCGGAGTTGTAGTAGTCGTTGTTCTTGTGCTTGAGCGCGAGGTCGGAGAAGTACGCGTTGAACTTGCCGTACAGGCCGGCGTTGTCGACGACGACCATCGCGTTCTCCCAGTAGGGGCTGCTGCCCCACCAGTTCTGCGAGCTGATGAGCACCACGTTGCGTACGCCGCCGACGGAGGTGATCGTCATGAACTTGTTGTGCATGATCCCGGTGCCCACGCAGGCCGACCCGGGCGCGTTGCCGCAGGCGACATGCCAGGATCCGGCCGCGTTGGCCTCGGTACGCGCGGGCAGGAAGTCATACGTCCAGTCGTCGGATCCGCCTTCGGGACCGGTGTTGGAGCCGTGCACGATCCGGACGTCCACGCCCCGGGCGATCGCCCGCTGCAGGGCCGCCCCGATGGCCGCGCTGCGGGCCTCGAAGATCGCCACCCGCACGATCGCCCCCGCGTCCGCCCCGTCGACGAGCCGGATCACCTCGTCGTAGACGGCGGTCGAGGTCGAGTTGTACGGGTTGTTGAACACGGGATGTGTGACGGGTGCGTACGCGGCCGCCGCCGGTTGGGCCGCCGCCATCGGCGCGAGCACGAAGGCCAGGCCGGACATCGCCAGCCAGGCCGAGAATCGCCGTAGTCTCATACGTTCCTCCCCAGGATGAATCGACTGTGCCGAGCAGGCAGCAGGCCGCATGCCGCCATCCGGTCGGCGGCCTGCTCGGCGAGATCACATGCGTGGTCGTGGTGTCCTTCCGCGCGGGCGAGCACCGCCAGCGCGTCCAGCGCCTCGGCCTCGACCAGCTCGTACTGCCATTGCTGGGCCAGCTGCGAGGCCTGGCGCAGCTTCTCCGCGGCGTCGGCGTACCGGCCGTCGCGCAGATGCGTACGCCCGAGTCCGATCAACGCCACGGCGGCCGTGTGCGCGTTGCCGGCCGCGGTGGCTTCGCGGTGCAGCCGGTCCAACTCGGCCGCGGCGTCGTCGGACCGCTCCCCGAGGTCGATGCGCAGCACGGCGGCTTCGACCGCGCAGCGCACCAGGTGACCGGTGTCCCCGGCGAGGCGGGCGTGCTCGATCGCCGCGTCGGCGTGGCGCACCGCCGCGACGGCCTGCCCCTCCTGCGCCGCCACCTGGGCCAGTCCCTGCTCGCCCAGGGCCTGGCTGAGCGGGTCCTGGAGGTCGACGGCGATCCGCATCCCCTCGACGAGGTGGACGCGGGCGGCCTCGGTCTCGCCGAGCAGGGCGAGGTTGATCCCGAGGTTGCACAGGGCGGTCGCCCGGCCGCTGGGATTGTCGGTCTGCCGATACAGGTCCAGGGCCCGCTGTCCGAAGACGACCGACTGCCGGATGTCGCCCAGCAGGTAGTGCAGCGTGCCGAGGTTGGTCAGCACCACCGCCTCGCTGGATCGCCGCCCGGTGCGGCCGTAGATCTCCAGAGCCTGGCCGAGCAGGCGTTCGGCGTCCCGGCTGGCCCCGCTGCCGGCGTACGCCACGGCCAGTTGGGTCAGCGCCGAGGCCTGCACGTCGTCCCAGCCGGACCGCCCGGCCGCGTCGATGGCGTGGCGCAGATGCTCGTCGGCCTCGCTGAGCTGGCCGACCGCCCGGCAGGCCTGGCCCAGGCCCAGGTGCATCGCCGCGACCGCCGCGTGCTGCCCATGCGCTTCGGCCGTGGCCAGACCGAGGGTGGCCGCGTGCAGCCATTCGGCGACCGGCCGCCGGATCCACAGGTAGCCCCGCAGCGCGTCGGTGAGCAGCCAGGTCATCGGGGCCGGCCCGGTCTCGGCGCAGTGGCCGATCAGGGCGGTGACGCTGGGCAGTTCCTCGTCGAGCCAGCGCCGGGCGGCCCCGGCGTCGGTCAGGTCCAGCGCGCCGTCGCTGCGATGGGCGGCGCCCTCCGGCAGGCGGATCGTGTGCGCGTACAGCTTTGCGGCGGCGTTGTTGATCGTCGCGAGGTAGAAGTCGCACAGCCGTGCCACGGCGTCGGGCCGCTCGCTCGCGGCGTCGGCGAGTTCGCGTGCGTACTCGCGCAGCAGGTCGTGCAGGCCGTAGCGGTCACGGCCGCGCGGCTCGGCCAGGTGGGCGTTGACGAGCACCCGGAGCAGCCGGGCCGCTTCGGCCGCGTCGATCCCGGCCATCGCCGCCGTCGAGTACGCCGTGACGTCGCCGCCCGGCGCCGCGCCCAGCAGCCGGAAGATGCGCTGGGCCGCCCCGGTCAGCGCCCGGTAGGACGCCTCGAACGCCGCCGCCATGGATGCCTGCCCGTCGTCGTCGACGGCCAGCTGACGCAGCGGGCCTTGGCTGGTCAGCTGGTCCAGATAGCCGGTGAGGTCCTCGTCGGGATGGTCGGCCAGTTTCGCCGCGGCGATGCGCAGCGCCAGGGGCAGGTGACCGCAGGCCTCGGCCAGCCGGGACAGCTCCGCCGAAGCGTGGCGGCCCGGATCGTCGAGCACCGACCGGAGCAGGCCGACCGCCTCGACCGGGCTGAACGGGCGCAGGCTGACGCGCTGGGCGTTGTCCCGCGCGACGAGTCCGGTGAGCCGATCGCGGCTGGTGATCAGCACCCGGCAGCCGGATCCGCCGGGCAGCAGGGAGCGCACCTGGTCGGCGGTACGCGCGTTGTCGAGCAGGATCAGCAGCCGCCGGTGCGCGAGCATCGTCCGGAACAGGGCGGCCGCCTCGTCGGTGTCCATCGGCACCTGCGTCGACGGCACACCCAGCGCCCGCAGGAACTGCGTGAGCGCGTCGAGCGGCGTACGCGGCGGTTCGGCGGCGTACCCCCGCAGGTCGATGTAGAGCTGGCCGTCGGGGAACTGCTCCTTGACCTGGTGCGCCCAGTGGACGGCCAGGGCGGTCTTGCCGACGCCGGACATGCCGGTGATGACGCAGGCCGACGGCGCGGACGGCTTGCACAGCTCGTCCAGCTGGTCGAGTTCCCGCAGCCGGCCGGCGAACGCGGCGACGTCGGCGGGCAGCTGGGCCGGTTCGACGCCCGGACCGGACTCGCCCGGCCGGGGATCGGCCTTCGCCAGCTCCGGATTGTGATGCAGGATGTCCTGGTAGAGCGCTTGCAGGCGCGGATGCGGATCGAGTCCGGTGCGGTCGGCGAGGGTCTGCCGTGCCGCGAGGTACGCCGTCACCGCGCCGACGGCGTCGCCGGATTGGTAGAGCGCGCTCATCAGCTGCCGCCAGCTGCCTTCCCGCAGCGGGTGCTGTTCCACCCGTTGCCGGAGCCGGCCGATCATCTCCGTGGCGGCGCCCCGGTCGAGGTGCGCCTGGACGTAGTCCTCCTCGACGAGCAGCCGCTGCTCCTCCAGGTGCGCCACCCGCCGGGCCAGCTCACGGGGCAGGACGAGGCCGGCCAGCAGCCGGTTCTGCCAGACCTCCAGCGCCCGGCCCAGCCACAGCTCGGCGGCGGCCGAATCACCGGCGAGCAGCGCCTGCCGCCCTCGCTGGGCGGCCTGGTCGAAGCCGTCGAGGTCGCGTTCACCCGGCTCGACCCGCAGCAGGTAGCCGCCGCCCCGGCTGACCAGCCGGCTCGGGCCGCCGGACTCGTCGTGCAGCGTCTGCCGGAGCCGATGCGCGTACGTGCGCAGGTTGGCCGGCGCCGAGGCGGGCTTGTCGTCATCCCAGACGAGGTCGGCCAGGTCGCCCGTCCGGTGCACTTCATTGGGGGCCAGTAGCAGCGCGGTCAGCAGCAGCCGCTGCTTGGCCGAGCCCAATGGCACCGACAAGCCGCCGACCTGGACGTCCAGCGCCCCCAGCATCAGGAACCGCATGGGCAACGGTTCTACCACGCCGCTGCGACGCCGGCGGGTCAGCTGCCGCACACGCACCGTGCGGCAGCTGACCCACGAACGGACGCGCAGCGCGTCACGCGTCACGGCACGACCAGGGCTGCCAGCCGCGCGCCTGGTACAGACGCAGGGCTGCCCGGATGTTGTCGTCGGCGGTCAGCGCGGCGTCGACCTTCGCGGCCCGGGTGGAGCCAGGCAGGTATTCCTGCAGGGTTCCACCGTCGTTGAACTGGAACACCCCGAAGTCGAGGGTCCCGTTCGTGTTCGGCCCGCCGACCGCGATCGGGTTCAACCCCGACTCGCAGCGGGCCACTCGGATCGCCTTCTCCTGCGACCCGTCCGGCCAGATGGCCCGGATGTGGTCGGCGACGGTGGAGTCGCAGATCACACCCATGCCGTCGGTCGCCGAGGCGAGAGCGGACCGGGTGTTCGGGCCGACGACGCCGTCGACGGCCAGCCGGAAGCGCCCTTGGAAGGCGTACACGCGCATGCGGGTCAACCGGCCGAAGCTGCCGTCGACCGTGAGCTTGTTACCGCAGTCCAGGCCGAGTTCGTTGAGCCTGGTCTGCAACTTGCTGACGCAGCTTCCGCTGTCGCCGTACCGCAGGGTCGTCGTGCACAGCGTCGTCGCGGCGTACGCGGGACTGGGCAGGAAACCCACCGCGCCACCGCCGACGGCCACCGCGGCGACGAGCGCCGCGAGGACGCGCCGGATTCCGATCATCGTCAGCTCCTCTCAGAACGGGGGGACGGTCAGGCGATCAGGCCGAGGAAACGGGCGATGCCACGGGCGTGACCGCGGGCGGCCGCCTGCCGGAAGTCGTCACGGGCGAGCAATGCCGCGTCGTGACTGGTGTCGATGAACATGTTCTCGGTGAGCACCGCCGACATCGCGG
Organism: Hamadaea sp. NPDC051192; assembly: GCF_040682475.1. NCBI lineage: Bacteria > Bacillati > Actinomycetota > Actinomycetes > Micromonosporales > Micromonosporaceae > Hamadaea > Hamadaea sp. NPDC051192. The sequence continues at coordinate 22,960 of NZ_JBFBAZ010000051.1, read as the reverse complement.
TCTCCCGGAGCACGTGGAAGTTCGCCTGCTTCTGGCCGCGGTCGGTGACCGAGCCGATGTCGCGGACGTTGGTCAGGACCGCGGCGTGGACGTCGTCCTGCAGGTTCAGCGTCCGGGAGCCGACGCCGGGGTAGACGTAGCTCTCGAAGCCGGTGCCGCCGCCGGAGTTGATGTGGATGCTGACGAACAGATTCGCGCCCCAGGCGTTGGCGTCGTCGGTGCGGTAGGTCAGGCTGCGGGTGATGTCGGTGGTACGCGACATCCGCACCGACACGCTCCAGTTGTTCAGCAGGATCGTGCGTGTACGCAGCGCGATGTCGAGGGTGATGTTCTTCTCCACCAGCCCGTTCGCCGCGGCTCCGCCGTCGGTGCCGCCGTGCCCGGGGTCGAGGTAGATCTTCGGCGCGGCGGCGAAGGCCGGGTTCGCGAGGAACGGCGCGGCCGCGAGGCCGGCCACCGCGCCGAGAACTGCGCGCCGGCGTACGCCAGGGGTGCTGAGCACAGCGTCCTCCAAGGATCGATGGGGGGTCAGCTGCGGACGACGCCGCAGGTCGGGGCGTTCCAGTTCCAGGCGTTCCAGCCTTCCCAGCTCGGGTAGGGCGCGGCCTTCGTCCGGAACCAGGCGAGGTGGACGTGCGTCTCGTGGTCGCCGCTGGGCTTGCCGGGTCCGAGGATCTCGTTGAAGCCGTGGTACCGGGCGGCCTTCGCGATGGTGCAGAGCTGGCTGGTGTTCGCGCCCTTGGTGCCTTGGATGTCGATGCCCAGCCCGTAGTTGTGGTTGCTCTCGCGGAAGCTCCAGCACGACGAGCTGCCGCGCCAGCCGCTGGTGACGATCAGGGGCACGTCGCCGAGGTCCCGGCGGAGCGCTTCGAGCTTCCAGAACAGCACCCGGACGTTGGCCTTGGCCTCGGCCGCGTCGTTCAGCGGCGCCGAGTCCCAGGGCGCGCTGCACCCGTCCTTGTACTCGGCCCAGTCGAAGTGGTCGGTGCTGCAGTCGCTGGACTGCAACGAGTTGAGCTTGGCGATGACGGCCGGTCCGGCGATCCGGTCGTTCGGCAGGCCGTACTCCTTCTTGAAGCGGTTCACCGCGTCGCCGAGTTCGGAGCCGAACACGTCGTCCAGGTAGTAGGTGTTGGCGTAGCCGGTCCAGCCGGAGAGCCGGATCTTCAGCTCCCGGACGTCCGGACCGGTGTCGCCCTCCGACAGGGACGAGTTCTTCCACTGGTACGCACACGCCGCTTGAGCGGGTGCGGCGACGAGGGCGACGGCTGTCGTCGTCATCGCCACGCACAGCGCGACGAGCGCGCCGAGAGAGCGTCGAGACAAGGGAACCTCCGCGGGACGGGATGTGTGCGAGCACAGTAGGGACGGGCAATCACGCATGGCAATGAATAGGTGTACATGCGGCGTACACGCCCGGTGACATGGCAACGATGGTGGCGAATTCCGCAGGTCCGGCCGCCCGCGGAGATCATGGGGCGATATCGTGCGGCCATGACTCACGAGCCCGAGCTGACCGCACCCGTGGAGTTGTGCCTGCCGGACGGACGGCTCAACCGCGCCGCGGTGGGCTGGACGCGCCGCCCGCTGCACACGGCGAACCTGCGGGGCTGGGGCCGGGCCAAGCGCTGGGAGTACTGGGGCATCGTGACGCCAGATCACATCGTCGGCCTGGTGGCCTCGTCGATCGACTACGCCGGCGTACACGGCGTCTATGTGCTGGACCGGGCGACCGGCCGCGAGACCAGCACGGACGCGGTCGTCCCGCTGGCTCGTGGGGTGGTGATGCCGCCGCGCAGCGGCGAGGGCGACGCGTCAGCGCGAGGCGGCGGCCTGTCGATCGACATCACGCAGCGGCCGGACGGCACCACGATCACAGCGACCGCCCGCGACGTGCGGCTGGACGTCGAGATCCCACTGCCGCCGGGCCACGAGTCGCTCGGCGTGGTGGTGCCGTGGAGCGACCGGCGGTTCCAGTACACGGTGAAGGATCTCGGCCGGCCGGTCACCGGCACGCTGGTGCTGCACGGGCGTACGCACGAGATCGGCCCGGGGGCGTTCGCGGTCCTGGACCACGGACGCGGCAAATGGCCCTACTCGATCACCTGGAATTGGGCGGCGGGTGCGGCGGACGGCCGGGCGATCCAGCTCGGCGGGAAGTGGACCGACGGCACCGGGGTGACCGAGAACGGTCTGTTCGTCGACGGCCGCCTGCACAAGATCGGTGAGGAGCTGCGCTGGGACTACGACCGGTCGGACTGGTTGCGCCCGTGGCGGATCAGCGGCGAGCGCGTGCAGGCGCAGTTCCACCCGTTCCACGAGAAGGTCGCGAAGACGAATCTGGCGGTCGTGGCGAACGAGACGCACCAGTGCTTCGGGACGTTCGACGGCTGGGCGCTGACCGACGACGGCGACCGGGTCAGCCTGGACGGGCTGGTCGGCTGGGCCGAGGAGGCCCGCAACCGCTGGTAGCCGGCGCTCAGAGCCGGAGCTGCCCGTTGACCTCCCGGACGAGGTCTTCGGGGACCTTGAGGACGCGGCGATCGTAGGTCAGCAGCCCGTTGACCTCATCCTCCACATCCGAGAGTTGGGTGTAGACGGTCGCGCTGAGCCCTCGCGCTATCGCAGGCGCGATCTGCTCGGCGTGCAGCCGCCGGAAGGCCGCGCCGAACGCTTCGGCGTCGGCGAACCGCTTGTAGCCGAACTCGCGCTCGGTCGTGGTGTGCCCGGCGACCGGCAGGCTGTAGCCGCCGTACTCCGACAGGACCAGCACCCGCCGATCCCGCCCGCGCCGGGGCACGCGGAACGGCCGGAAGTAGATGTGCAGGCTGCGCAGATCGCCGGCGCCCTGATCGTGCCAGCCGCTGGCGTGGTCGACGGTCCGCGTCGGGTCGAGCGCGGCCACTTCGGCGGCGATCCGTGCGGCGTCGAACTGACCCCAGCCCTCGTTGAACGGCACCCAGACCGCGATGCTGACCACGTTGCGCAGGTGCTCGATCGTCTCGCGCAGCTCGACGCGGAACTGCTCGCGTCCCTCGGCGGCGGCGCGGCCGAACCAGCTGTGATGCCGGTCGGACAGCCGCAGCGGGGTCACCGCGGGCGCCGTCACCACCAGGGGCCGGTATCGGCCGCCGCCGTTGACCATGTCCTGCCAGACGAGGATGCCCAGCCGGTCGCAGTGGTAGTACCAGCGCGCGGGCTCGATCTTGATGTGCTTGCGCAGCATGGTGAAGCCGAGCCGCTTCATCGTCGCGATGTCGTGGATCATCGCCTCGTCCGACGGCGCGGTGTACCACCCGTCCGACCAGTAGCCCTGGTCCAGGATGCCCGCGTGGAAATACGGTTCGCCGTTGAGCAGCAGCCGCGGCGTACCGTCGGGGCCTGGGCCCACGCCGAACGATCGCATTCCGACATAGCTGCGGACCGCGTCGTCGCCGAGGGTCACGGTCACGTCGTACAGCTGCGGATCGTCGGGACTCCATCGCCGCGCATCAGGCACTGGTACGCACACCGGGCGGTTCGGGGCGGCCGTCGCGGTGCCGAGCACCGTGTCCCCGTCGAGGACGCGTACCGTCGCGTGTGGAGCATCCGCGTCGGTGTGCACGGTGATCTCGACGCAGTCGGAATCCAGTCGCGGCGTCAGGGTCAGCCGCCGCACATGCGTCTGGGGTACGCATTCCGCCCAGACGGTCTGCCAGATCCCGGACTGCGGGGAGTACCAGATCCCGCCGCGCCGCGTACGTTGCTTGCCTCGCGAGTGGTGGCCGGTGTCGGTGCTGTCGCGTACCGCCACGACCAGGGTGTCGTCGCCGTCGGTGAGCGCGTCGGTGACGTCGCAGTGGAAGGGCAGGTAGCCGCCGACGTGCGCGCCGACGGCGACGCCGTTGAGGAACACCTCGCAGATCTGGTCGACCGCGCCGAAGTGCAGCAGGACCCGGGTCGCCGGGCCGGTCCGGAAGCCGTCGGGCAGCCGCAGCGTACGCCGGTACCACAGGGTCTGGTCAGGTCCCAGCTGCCGGCCGACGCCCGACAACGGCGTCTCCGGGGAGAACGGCACCAGGATCACCCCGTCGTACGCCGTGGGCTCGCCGTCGGCGATGCCGCCGTCGGTGATGGCGTAATCCCAGTGTCCGTTGAGGTTCAGGTAGCTGTCGCGGACCAGTTGCGGGCGCGGATACTCGGTCAGCACGTGGTCGGGGTCGAGATCCGCACCCCACGGCGTCAGCAGCTCGGTCATGCGGTGGCCTGCGGAGGCTGGTGGCGGCGGCGCAGCGCCACGATGGGCACGGCGATGAGGACCAGCACCGCGAGCGCCGCCAGGAAGATCGCCGGGGTCGGGACCTGCTTGACCACGCCGAGGTCGGTGTAGGTCTCCCCCGCGTTGCTGATGACGGCCGCGCCGAGGAACGGGCCGGCGATCATCGGCACCATGATCGCGAAGATCATGCGCAGGCCCTGCACGTGCCCGGCCCGATCCGGCGGCGAGTAGTCGCGGACGAGGGCTCCGATGGGCGCCAGCACGAGCATGAAGCCCGACATCATGACCAGCCCGGCCAGGATCACCGGTACGGTGCCGCGCGCGAAGTACATGGCCAGCAGCCCGGCTCCGTAGACGCCGACGGCGGGCACCAGGAAGCGGATGCGGCCGATCCGGTCGATGAACCGGCCCGCCACGATGCTCACCACGGACGACCCGATCAGCACCACGGCCAGCACCAGTGCGTACCCGTCGATGTCGAGGTATCGCTGGATGTAGATGATCAGGTAGGGCAGGATGACCTGGGTCGAGACGCCCCAGAGGCACCAGGCCGACAGCGCGAGATAGAGCCCGGGGTTCGCGCGGACGGCCGATGGGCGCAGCCCGTGCAGCAGCGAGCTGAGCAGGCCGGACTCGCGTCGCACCGGGGTCGGCTCGTCGCGGACCAGGAACCAGGCGACCACGCCGATCACCGTGATCAGCCCGCCGACGATCAGGAAGAACGTACGCCAGTGCCCGGCCCGGGTCAGGCCGTCGAAGCCGCCGAACACGACCAGCATCGCGACCAGCGGCATCACCGCGAGGACGGACTCCACCCGGCCTCGGTTCGCCGGCCGGGTCACGTCGGTGACCCAGGCCTGGAACGCGGCGTCGTTGGCTCCGGAGCCGATGAACGACATCACGCAGTCCAGCGCGATCACGGCGACCACGGCCAGCAGCACCGCGTCCGCGCCGGGCAGGACGTCGCCGATCCCGCCGACGGTGATCAGGCCGAACCCGGCGGTGGTGACACCCCAGGCGAGGTAGCCCACGGAGATGAACACCCGGCGGCGGCCCCGGCGGTCGGAGATCGCCCCGATCAGCAGGGTGGCGACGGTGGCCGCCACCGCGCTGGCCGCGACCATGGTCGCGATGGCGTTGGGGTCGCCGGACACGGTGTCGTGGACGAACAGGTTGAGGTACATGTTCTCGACGGTCCAGGCGAGCTGCCCGACGAAGCCGAGCAGGACCAGGGAGGTCCAGACGCGTACGCCGAGGCGGTCCGCCGAACCGGCGACGGCCGGCGTGGCGGCGGCTTCGGTGGCCGTGGGAACAGTCACGACCTGCCTCCAGAGGGGTGGAACCGGGCCGGGCGGCCCGAACGTGAAGCGGATTCTACATACGCGACCCCGGAGTCGATCGCCGCAACGCACCCTGGAGGACTTCCTGCCCCAACGCCGATTCCAGCTGCTCCCAGCGGGTGACGAGGTCCGCCGTCATGGTCATCAACGTGTCGGGGAAGGCGTACAGGAACGTCTTGTAGCGGTAGTGGTCCAGGAAGTAGAGCCGGACGTCGGTGACGGCGACGACCGTGGTGGTCCGGGCGTTGAAGAACAGGTCGTGCGCGCCCAGCAACGCGCCGCGCGCCATGGACGCCCGCTCGTAGATGCCGCCGAAGTCCACGGTCACCTCGCCGTCGGCGATCAGGCAGATGCCCTGGGCGGCGTCGTCCTCGCGGTAGATCGCCTCCCCGGCGGCGAACGGCAGCTCGTCGAGCATCGACGCCAGCGTCTCCAGCTCCGACTCCAGCAGTCCGTCGAACAGCCGGACCCCGTACGGATCGACGCTCTCGCGCAGGCACGCCACCCGGCGGCGCAGCTCGGCATCGCTGAGATGCAGCATGCGCAGCTTCGAGAACCGCTTCAGCCGGTCGATGTCGCGCCGATTCCGGCGTACGCCGCCCGCGCTCGGCGGGGCGTAGATGGAGCCGTCCCCGCTGATCAGCGCGGCTTCGCGCAGTCCCGACTCGTAAGCGCTGTGCACGCAGCCCCAGTGATAGCCGTTGGTCGCCTCACCGGCGAAGTGCAACCGGTCGCCGACCGGTTCGGCCAGCGCCCGCAGATCGGCCGGCGACGCGTTCACCCCGATGCAGGTGTAGGAACCGCGGGCGTACGGGTCGGCGGTCCACGCCGTACGCGAGATGCGCTGCGGCGCGGGCGCGTCCGGGCCGAACACGTCGCGGACGACGGTGACGGCGTACCGGTGGACCTCCTCGTCGGGCCAGGTCTCCAAGTCCCGGCCGAGCGAGGCGCCCAGCAGCATCACCAGGACCGGTTTGCCGTGCGACTTCCACATGTTGATCAGGACCGTGGGATACCGGTCGGTGTCGCGGCACAGGTAGCCGAAGACGTACTGCTCCTCGGACCAGAAACGCTCGGGATAGTGCAGCGCGATCTTGTTGAGGGTGCCGAAGCCGAGGCGCTCGATCGCCTGCCGCTTCGCCTCGGGCAGCGGCGGGTCGAAGGTCACCGCACCGCTCTTCAGCACGCCGAGCGGCACCGTGACCAGCACCCGGTCGGCTTCGAAGCGCCCAGCCGCCGTGCGTACGCACGCCGTGTCGCCGATCTCGACCCGCGTCACGACCTGACCGAGGTGGATCGTCAACCCGTCGGCGAGCGCGTCGACGACCGTCTGGTAGCCGCCGTGCAGGACGCTGTCGCCGTACCCGTAGACGAGATAGCCCTCCTCCCAGTGCTTGAAGGAGAGTCGGTCGGCGTCCTCGGCGACGTCCTCGCGCAGGATCACGTTGAGGTGATAGCGGACGGCCTGCTCGTCCTGCGGCGGATAGCTCCGGGCGGCCAGGATCTCCCGCAGGGCGTACGCCAGCGACGTGTCCGGATGCCCCTGGCGCCGGGCCAACTCGGCTCGTCGTTCCAGCTCCTGCAGCACTTCGTCGGCCAGGTGCAAGGTGCGATGCTTCGCGTTCTGGCCGGTCAGCAGGCCTTCGGTGCCGAAGAGGTCGAGGTTGTCGAAGCCGCCGGTGTAGGAGCTGTCGCCGCCGACGTAGCTGTACGGCAGTTCCAGCTGTTCCACCAGGTCGGTGATCGGGTTGCCCTCGGTGCCGTGGATCCAGTGCGCGCCGAGGTCGACGCCGTCCTCGTCGGTCCAGATGCGCCCGCCCACCCGGTCGCGGGCCTCCAGGACCGTCACTCGGTGGCCGCGCTCTTGCAGGGCACGCGCAGCGGTGAGCCCGGCGATGCCCGCACCGATCACCAGAACACTGGGTTTCTCCACATTAGCAGGTTATCGGACATATAACGCATTATGTCCAATCAGTCCACCGCACGCGGTACCGGTTGCCGGAGGGAGCCGGGGCGCCGGTCTGCGACCCAGCCACGACGGCCCCCTCCGGAACCTCGGTCGCCACCCCGGCACCGGAGTCGTGTCGCGGACCGGCAGGCGCAGCCCGCACGCTAGCGAGCGCCACTACAACTGATCTACAACTGCACCTGAGGCCCCGTCCACCTGGGCGAACACCTTCAGCAACAGCGCACGTAGTTGCTTGCGCTCCCCCGCGTCGAGCCCTGCCAGCAGTTCGCGATCCACGTCGGCCGCCTCCCGCTGAAGCTCGGCGAGCAACCCCCGTCCGCGATCGGTCAGGCTGACCAGCACCCGCCGCCGGTCCGCCTCGTCCCGGACACGGTCGATCCGCGCGTCCACCGCGAGCTGGTCGATCACCTTGGCCATGTCGCTGACGTCGACGTTGAGCCGTGCGCTCAGGTCGCGCTGCGAATGCGGGCCGAAGTCGGCGAGGGCGGCCAGCACGGCGAAGTGCCACAGCCGCAACCCGTACGCGGCCAGCCGGGCCGCCACCCGGTCGCGGCCGGCCTTGCCACTGCGTGACAGCAGGTACGCGTCGATGGCCAGCAGGGTCGGTGGCTTCTCCATGACGGCAATTGTAGGCGATGCCCTATAGTGGGTGCGCACCCACTAATTTTGGAGAAGTAATGGACGCGCTGCACCCCCGTCTCCTGGTCGCCGACTTCGCCACGGCATACGCCTTCTACGCCGCCGTGCTGCCCGAACTGGCCGGGGCGAACCTCGCCGCCGGCGGCCCGGCCGGGCCCTACGCCAGCTGGGACGTCGACGGGCAAGGACTGCTGTCCATGTTCGACGCGAAACTGATGGCAGCCGCGGTCGGCGTCGAGACCTCGGCCGACCCACAGAACTCCGTCATGCTGGTCTGCCGGGTCGCCGACGTGGACGCCGGAACCCGCACCTGCGTGGAAAACGGTGCGTCCGTAGTGGCCCCGCCGACCGACCGTCCACAATGGGGACCGAATCTGCGTACCGCTCATCTTCGGGCGCCCGGCGGCGTTCTGATCGAAATTCAGTCCTACTAGGACGGATAGCGGAGGCTCCGAACTTTGTCGGCGGTCTCCGCTATCTTCCCCGCATGTCCGTTGCGAGTTACGCGTACGCCCGGCCGTCGGAGCTGTCCGGCAGCGGCCTGGATCTGCAGACGTCCGGTGGTGACGCGGCGAATCCGCGGTTCTTCGAAGGCTTCGTGACCACCCCGCAGCCGGTGGCGCTGGGCCTGCTCGCGGTGGCCGACGTGGCCCGCACCCGCTACTACCAGCCGACCGCGCGGGCGAGCCTGGACCCCGTCGTCACCGGCAGCCGGGACATGCTGCGGTTCGAGTCGTTCAGCGGCTGCTGCGGCGTGTACGCCCGGATGGACGTCCTGCCGGCGGGACTCGACGGGCGTACGCCCGACCACGGCACGACCAATGTAGACGTGAACAATCCGCTGCGGCTGAGCCTGGCCCGAGTGGCCGGAATGGATCCGCTGCACCTCGCAGTCGGCCCGGACGACCTGACCGTCTCCACGATGGACGGTACGCGGGTCGAGCGGAAGGTGCCGCTGCCCGGACGATGGCTGCGGGGGTTCGCCGAGGTGGCTGTCATCGCGTCCGGCATGGAGCCCCGGGCCACGATCGGCGCGGCCGAGGCCGCCGACTTCCTGCGCCGGCTGCCCAACGACCGGAAGGTGATGTGGGTCGTCCCGGCGGGACGGTCGCTGCGGCTGACCTCCCGGCCGGTCGCCGGGGCGGTCTGCCTGTCCGGGGGCGCCCGGCTCGCCACCTTGCGCGGCCTGCTGCGGCACGCGACCACGCTGACCGTCTTCGGCCCGCCCGCCGGCCCGGCCAGTCCCCCGCTGGCCAGCGCCTGGCTGCTCGAAACGCCGACGGTACGCCTGCTGCTGACGTTGTCGCCGGAGGTCTCCCGAGGGTTCTCCGGCGAGGGCGCGGTGCTGAACCAGTTGGCGGGTGATCAGATCACCGACGACGCCGACCTGGTGAGCGCGCTGCTGGCCTGGGACCCGGTCATCGACGTAGACGGCCTCACCAGCGCGTGCGACCTGCCCGCCGACCGCGTACGCGCGGCGCTGACGCTGCTCGGGACGGCGGGACGGGTCGGCTTCGACGTGACCGAGGGCGCCTACTTCCACCGCGTGATGCCGTTCGGCACCGACGCCGCCGCCCGGCTCAACCCACGGCTGGCCGGCGCCCGTGCGCTGATCGACGCCGGTGCCGTCCGGCCGCTCGCCGATCGGGTCGAGGTCGACAGTGGTGAGACGACGTATCAGGTGCGGATGGCCGACGGGCGGCCCGCCGGCTGCACCTGCCAGTGGTGGGGCAAGTACCGGGGCGGTCGCGGACCGTGCAAGCACCAGCTGGCGGCACTCATCAGCGTCGGCGTGCTCGAGGAGGTCGCGGCATGACCGCGGCCCCGCCCGTGTTGGCTCCCGAGTTGGCCCGGGCCATCGACAAACGGTCCACCGAACTCGTGCACGCCTATCTGCGTACCTTGTCGGAGAAGGAACGCAAGGCCGCGTTCCCCGCCGTGGTCGCGTACACAAAGGAGGAATTGCGGGACTGGCGCGGCGGGTATGCGGCCGTCGCGGGCCTGGCGTTCCTGGGGTGCGCCCCGACCGCGAAGCGGGCGATGACGGCGCTGAACCGAGGCAGCCTGCGGTGGGAGCGGCGATCGATCCCCCGGCGGATGGCCCTGGACCTGCTCGCCGTCCGTGACGTGCCGTGGCTGGCGGAGCTGGCCCAGCTGTGGGCGCAGGCCTCGCGGCTGTCGGACGTGGCTGAGTGGAAGCTGGTCGATGCCATCGCGGGCGCGGCGGGCGCCGAACGGCCGCAGACAGCCGGGTTCGCGCGCGGCTGGATCGCCTGGGTCCACCGGCAACCGGACTCCTATGCGGCCCTGACGGCCGGCACCTACGCCCACCGCCTGCTACCGATGCTGTTCGAGGACGACACGATGGGCCGCGAGCCGGAACTGACCCACCCCAGCACCAGTTTCAACACCGCGCTCCTACGCCTCGCCGGGGACGACCCCTCGATCCGCACGATGCTCGTCGACGGCTGCCTGGCCCGGCTTCTGCGCGGCGGCCGGCCCGGTGACCTGCGCTCGTTCATCGCGATGTATGACGAGCTGAACGTCACTCCACAAGAGATCGGTGCCCGCGTCGCCGACTTCGCCGGGCTCGCCGACGCCGACCTCGGCACCCTCGCCACACTCGCCCAGCGCAGCCTGCGCCAGGCCGACGAAGCCGGCCTGCTGGAGGTCGACACCCTACTCGACGTCACCGCGATCATCCTGCGGCGCAAGGAGAAGGGACTGATCAAGACCCAGATCAGCTGGGTACGCAAGGCGGCCAAGCGGCATCCGGCGCGAAGGACGGAGCTGCTCGCGTCGCTCGACCTGCCGGAGACTCCCGATCTGCTGCCGTCGACGCCGCCGATCGCGCCGACGGTGCCGCAGATGCCGCCGCCGATCATGACTCCGGCCGAGGTCGCCGAGGAGATCGCCGCGATCATGAGCGGCGACCGCTCGATGGTCACCATGGAGCGGGTCATGGCCGCCGTCGTGGAGTTGTACGGTCGCGACCGGGCCGGGCTGATCGCGGCGATCACCCCGGTTGTCGACCCGAGCCGCAACAACCTGCTCTCGCACTGGACGAGCGACTTCTGGCGAGAATGCGGGGCGATGCTGGTCGACCTCCTCGAACCGCCCGGGCGCCGGTCGACCTGGCTCATGGAGGCGTTCGCCGACTTGCGGGCCGACCACGCCCTGGCGAGGCCGCTGTCCGACTCGGAGCGCTCGCCGTCCACATTGCTGGAGATCCGGCTGGCGACGATCAAGCGTTACCTACGGCGTACTCCGGTTCCCCGGCTCGTGGCCACCCCGACGCAGACCAACGGCCACCTCGATCCCGAAGTTCTACTCGGCCGCCTGGAGCAGGCCGAACGGGACGGCTGGCAGCCGTGGCACGCCGACCTCGTCCAGGCGCTGCTACGGCTGCCCCGGGTGGACCCCGGCGACGGCGTACGCGCACGGGCGGGCCGGCTCACCAGCCCGGCCGGGCAGGCGCTCGCCCGCCTTTTCCGCGACGGCCATCGCGATCCCGTCGTCACCGCGTACGCCCAAGACGGCCGGGGCAGCCGCTACTCGTGGTACGGCAAGCTACCGGATCGCCGGATGGCCGTCATGATGCAGCCTCCGGCGAACGCCGATCCCGTCGAGGCCGCGCTGTTCGCGTACCCGAGGCATCAGAAGCCGCGGAGTTCGCCGTGGATTCCGGGCTCCGGCGCACCACTGTGGACCGGAGCGTTCCCGTCGCATCGCGAGGTGGTCGCCGCCTGGGCGCTGACGCAGCTGGCCATGTCGGCCGACAGCGCCAACGCCGGTGGCGCGGCGGCGCAGATCCTGCCGCTGCTCGCGGAGAATCACGGGCCGACCGGACCGGCCACCCAGCTCGCCCTCGTCTACGGCATGACCGCCCCGGAGGCTGCCGACCGGGTCGCCGCCGTCGACGCCCTGCTCGGCTTCGGCACGGCGGTGGACTGGCAGGCCACCGGCCAGCACCTCGGCGACTGCGTGGCGGCGGGCTCACTCGTCCTCACGCGCGCCGCGACCGTGCTCCGCGACACGGCCGAGGCCGGCGCGATCGAAACCGCGTGGCAGATCAGCGTCGGCGCGCTGCCGGCCCTGCTCGCCCTGCCCAAACCTCGCGTGGGCACCGCCGACCTCCTCCAGCTCGCCGAACGGTGCACCCGTACGCTCGGCCGCCGGGCTCGGGTCGAAGGCCTGGACGCGGTGGCCGATCGCGGCGGCAGCAGCCAGTTCGCCAAGGCAGCCAAGGGCTTGCGCGACGCCCTGGCCGGGGTCCTCTGACGGACCCGTGAAGCACTCGTCCCCTGCCTGGAGGGTCGGCCGGGCAGGGGACGAGGATCCCGGCATCAGACGATGGGACGATCTCCCAACGCCCGCCAGGTCACCATCGCGACCCCGGTCAGCACCACTCCGGCGAAGCCGAACCCGGCCCGCGCGCCGAGCCCTTGGCTGACCGCCGCGCTGAGCAGACCGGTGAAGGGAACCGTGCCGGGCAGGGCCATGGTCCAGACCCCCATGATTCGGCCACGCAACGCGGGATCGGCGCGCAGCTGGACGAGGGTGTTCGCCACAGAGATCAGCCAGATCGACAGGAATCCGGCGACGGCGATGCCGACGAAGGCGAGTGCGGCCAGCGGCGAAGCAGCGGTGAGCAGCACAGTCACGCCGGACAGCACCGCCAGGACGCGTACGCGACGACCGCTCGGACCGCTGGTCCCGGCCGCGACCAGCGCCCCGGGAATCGCGCCGAGCCCGAAAGCCGCCATCATCAGGCCGAATCCGGCACCGCCCAAGTGGAACGTGTCGGTGACGAGGACCGGCAACGCGACGCCGAGGTTGAACAACGTGCCGCCCGCGATCGCCACCAGGACGCACGACCGGACGACCGGCGTACGCCACACCTGCCGGATCCCCTCCTTCGCGCCGCCGCCACGCCGGGACGGCACGGTCCTGTCCACTGTGTCGCGCGCACGCCGACGCGCCAGCGTCAGCACGAGGAGCACCGGCACGAAGGTCGCGGCGTTGAGGACGAAGCACCAGGCGAGCCCGGCCGTCGCCAGAATCAGCCCGCCGACCGCCGGGCCGATCACCCTCGAGGAGTTGAGCACCACTTCGTGCAGACTGACCGCGCTGACCAGGCGCTGTCGGCCGACGATTTCGAGGACGTACACCTGCCGGGCCGGGCCGTCGAACGCGGTCACCACACCGGTCAGCACCGCGGTCGCGTACAAGCTCCAGATCTGCATGGACCCGGTCGCGACCAGGACCGCCTGCGTGATGCCGAGCACGACGTAGGCCGCTTGCGTGACGATCAGCGTGCGGCGCGTGTCGACCCGGTCAAGCACGGCGCCCGCGTAGGCCCCGCCGAACAGCACCGGCGCCCAGGTGATCGCCCCGAGGACGCCGAGGTCGACCGGTCGGGCAGTCAGATGCAGGACCAGCCAGGACAGCGCGACCGCCTGGGTCATGCCGCCGGACGCGGACAGCACCTGGCTGAAGAACCACCAGCGGAATGCCGGTTCGCGCAGGGCGCCCACGGCGCCGCGAATGCCTTCCTGCGCCGATCCGGTCTCCATTAGTTCAGATTCGCTCGAATTGGTACGCAGCCCTGTCGTCGTCACCGCCCGACCGTATGTGTTGGAGCACAATGGTTTGGCTCGGTTCACCGGTCAGTCCTCGATCAACCCATTCGATCGGATCTGAACGAACGACGCTACGATCGTGCCGTGGACGACCCCTCGCTGCGCCCCAGCCACCGCCGGATCCTGACCGAGTTGTCGCACGCCGAACGCTTGCGCCGCAGCGATCTCAGCCGACGGCTCGACCTGCCGAAGGCGACCGTCGCCGGACTCGTCGAGGACCTGATCACCCGGGGGCTCGTCGTCGAGAGCGAACCATCGCCCGCCGGTGGAGCTGGGCGACCGCCACGGACGTTGGCGTTGGCGGGACCGCCTCCAGCCGTCGGCGTCCTGGTGTGGTCGACCGGCCTGCTGCGAGTGGCCGTCGCGACGCTGCTCGGCGATATCGTCGCCGAACGCACCGCACCGATGACGCCGCAGCAGGACATCGACGGACTCTTGGATCCGGGCCTCACGATGCTGCGCGAAGCCGCCGACGAGGCCAAGGCCCCCATCGGCGGCCTGACCAGGCTGGTACTCGGCGTGCCGGCGCCTTATCAGCGCGGCGTCGGGATGCCGGTACGCCCCACCGGCGGCCCGACCGGCCAGTACGTGGGGTGGCTTCGGGACAACCCAGGCGAGGCGCTCAGCCGGCGCAGCGGGACGGCGACCGTCGTCGAGAACGACGCGAACCTCGGCGCGCTCGGCGAACACGCCTTCGGCGCCGGGCAGGGGCTGGACAGCCTGGTCTACCTCAAACTCGGCCCACGGAGCATCGGCGCCGGGCTCATCATCAACGGCCGCCTGCACCGGGGCGCGAACGGTTTCGCCGGGGAACTCGCCCACATTCAGATCCGCGACGACGGCGTCCTGTGCGCCTGCGGCGGCCGGGGCTGCCTGATCGATGAGATCGGCCCGGGGCTCACCCGAGTACTCGCCCCGGCCCATCCCGAACCACTCACCTTCGAGACGATGCTGAATCTGGCCGCCGAGGGCGACGTCGGGCTCCGCCGCATCCTCGGTGACGTCGGGCGCGTCATCGGCCGTCCGCTGGCCGATCTGTGCACCCTGCTCAACCCGGACGCCATCGTGATCGACGGCAGCATCGGACCAGCCGGCACCTACCTCATCGACGGGCTGGCCGAGCAGGTCGTCCGGTACGCCGCCCCGACGACGGCGGCAGCTGTCCGCATCGTCCCCGGTGCGCTCGGCAGCCAGGCCGACCTGCTCGGCGCGGTGGCGCTGATCCGCGACGAACAGGACCATCGCGCCCGCAAATGATCAGGACTGACTGGTCCGGCGCGCGTCGACCTCGATCTCGATCCTCATCCGCGGATCGGCCAGCCCGCACACCTGCATCGTCGCCGCCGGGCGCACCTCGCCGAAGCACTCGCGCAGGACCGGCCAGCACGGCTCGAAGTCCGCGGCGTCGGGCAGCAGGTACCGAACGCGGACCACGTCGGCGAACGAGCTGCCCGCCTCGGCCAGCGCCGCCCCGATGTTGCGCAGGCACTGCGCGGCCTGCTCGACCACGTCCTCGGAGATGGTCATCGTGGCATAGTCGAAGCCGGTGGTGCCCGAGACGTAGATCGCGTCCCCGAGGACCACGGCGCGGGCGTAGCCGATCTGCTCCTCGAAAGTCGAACCGCTGAGAATCGCGCGTCGCTCTGTCACCCCGCCCACGCTACCTCCCCGCCCTTTCCGCGCGATCATGAACTGTCGGTCGTGATCGACCGGTGTGTCGTGTCCGCAGCGCCCTGATCAGTTCCTTACGGGACTGATCAGTGAGGAAAGGCGCGCGGGGTCCGGGCCGAGCGAGGCGAAGATCGCGGGCCGCTGCACCGCGCCGACGATACCGCGCCTACCCTCGGGCACGAGCGACGAGAGAGCGAGGGTAGACGTGGGTTTCGGATACAAGACGTCCTGGCTGGCGGTACGCGACCGGACCGTGGCGGACGTCGCCGACGCCCTCGGACTGCGCGACCGGCAGCCGATGGACTGGGCCACCGGCGTGGACCTCGCCTACGGCCAGGGCGTATACCTAGGCTCGGCGATACCGGAATGGACGATCGCGCACAGCCGACGCGATCTGCCGCTCAGCGCGTACGACTCGGGCTTCGTCGAACAGCTGGCCGACCTGAGCCGCAGCCTGGGCGAGGTCCAGTTCTTCGCCAACGAGCGGGTCATCGGGTATCACGCGTGGGCGATCGCCCGCGCGGGCGAGGTCCTGCGGGCTTACTGCTACATCGGCGAGCAGGGCGAGATTCCGCTGTTCGTCGGCGACCCCACCGCGGACGAGATCCGCATCGGTAAGGGAGTGCTCGGCCCGGTCGCGGATTACGCGGACTGGTCGGACGACGAGGCGGAGGCCTGGGTCCGCACGACGCCGTCGGAGGGCGACGTCCTGCTGATGGCCGCAGCCTGGAGCTTCGATCCGAACACCATCGACGACGCGGCTGTCACCACTCTCGGGCTCTACGCCTGAACTGGTACGCGAACCGCGCGGAGGGCTCGCTCGACCGTTTCCTCGTTCTCACCCACCGGGGCCACGTATCCGACGACGTCCCGGACGGCGTCCTCGCCGAGCACCCGGTCGATGACCCAGGCGGCGAGGTATTGGGAGGCGAGGCAGCCGCCGGCGGTCGCGATGTTGCCTTCGGCGTGGAACGGCTTGTCGAGGACGGTGACGCCGCAGGCCTCGACATACGGGCGGCTGATCATGTCCGTGCAGGCCGGCATGTCGCCCAGCAGCCCGAGGCGGGCCAGTACCAGTGCGCCCGAGCATTGGGAGCCGATGAGTTGCCGGGCCGGGTCGAGCGGCAGCCGGGAGACCAGCTGGTCGTCCGCGATGACGTCGCGGGTCTTGATGCCGCTGCCGATCAGCACGACCTCGGCTTCGGTCACGAACTCCAGCGGCCGCTGGCCGGTGACCTCGACGCCGTTCATCGACGTGACGACCGGCGTCGGCGTGGTGATGAACGCTTCCAGTCCGCGCTTGCGACAGCGGTTGATCAGCGCTGAGGCGATGAAGCTGTCGAGCTCGTTGAACCCGTCGAAGGTGACCACGGCTACCTGCATGAGCTGACGATGGCCGATCCGGCGCAGTCGGGTCGAGGGCCAATCCGGCGACAGCGGCCTGCCGGGAGCCGGCCCGCGTGTGACGATGGCGGGATGACCGACGACGTAGTGGCGGAGCAGGTCGACTATTACCGGCGGCGGGCGGCCGAATATGACGCGACGGCGTACGGGGATCTCGCGGTGGCACGGCCACGCATCGCACGGCTGGTCGAGCAGATGCGGCCGGCCGGGCGGGTGCTGGAGATCGCGTGCGGCACTGGAGTGTGGACGGAGCCGCTGGCCGCGTACGCCGACTCGCTGACGGCCGTGGACTCCGCGCCGGAGGCGCTGGACATCGCGCGGGAGCGGGTGACTTCGGCGCACGTGACGTTCGTAGTAGCCGACGTCTTCGACTGGACGCCGGACGCGCAGTTCGACGTCATCTTCTTCTCGGCGTGGCTGTCACACGTGCCGCCGGAGCGGTTCGGCGCATTCTGGGACTCGCTGCGACCGATGCTGGCCGACGGCGGCCGGGTGCTGTTCCTCGACGAGCACGTGGACGAACGCGGGAAGGAGTCCTACCTCCGGGAAGGCGTCGTCGAGCGGCGGCTGTCCGACGGGAGCACGTTCCGTGTGGTCAAGTACTTCGTGGAGCCGGACGACATGACCGCTCGGCTTCGCGAGCTGGGCTGGGAGTGTGACATCCAGCGCGACGGCGACGACTGGGTCTTGGGCGAAGCACGACCCCACGCCTGAGCCTAACCAGGTCCTCCGCGAAGCGCGGCTCAGGCCCGAGCCGGGGAGCCCTGGACGACGGGCCCGAGGCCGACAGGTTTCGGGGCCTAGCACGCCCCACGAGTTGAGTCTGTGCCACGTACCGTACTGCGGATGGGGACGAGCACGAGCGCCTTCCGGGGCGCGGCCGCCGTGACGGTCGAGGGCGAAGTGGTCTTCGAGTCGGCGGAGACGAAGACGACCTGGTACCGGCTGGCGTCGGTCGGCAAGCACATCTGCGCGACCGCGATCTTCCAAGCGGGACTCGACCTTCACACGCCGGTCGCCGCCTGGCTGCCCACAATGGATGATCGGGTCACGCTGCATCATCTGCTCACGCATACGGCCGGTGTCGCGCACTGGCAGCCAGGCGTACCGGGGTTCGACATCGACGTCCCGATGCCGGTCGAGGAACGGTTGCGGCTCATGGAGGGGGCTCCGTTGATCGCCGAGCCTGGTGCGGCGTGGCACTACAGCAGTCCCGGGTACGCCCTCGCCGGCCGCGTCCTCGAAGTCGCCACCGGGCGGCCGTATGCCGAGTGCCTCAACGCGTACGTCTTCGCAGCTTTGGGGGCAACGGCGATCACGGCCGGCGATCCGCCCGCCGGCCGGACGATCGCCCAGGGCCACCGGGACGGGCAGCCGGTCCCGACGAACGATCTCACGAGCCTGCCCGGGACCAGGGACGTCTGGGCGACCGCCGCCGGTCTGGCCGACTTCACCACGCGGCTGCACACCTCCACCCTGCGCGGCGTACGCGACCTGATCGGGCACGTCGCGATGGTCACCGACGAGGACAGCATCACCACCGAGTCCTACGGCTACGGGCTCTACGCCGGGACCGTCGACGGGAAGGCGGCGTACCTGCACCCGGGCGACAATCCCGGCTTCCAGACGCTGTCGGTGTGGTTCCCCGAGCAGCGGGCGAGCATCGCCATCCTCGCCAACGAGGAGACGACCGACCCGCTGCCGATCCTCCACGATCTGGTTCGGCTCGTCCCGTGACTCCGGTGCCCGTCCCGGATCAGCCGAGGCGGGCACCGGACTGAACCGGGCCGGACGCCGACCGCTGCGGGGGACGCCGCCGGAGCCGACCGCCGCGGGGGACGCCGCCGGAGCCGATCGCAGGTCGTCGCGCCGGTCGCCCACGGAGCCGGAGTCAGATGAGCCGCGAGAGGCCGGCCCACGTGTTCGGGCCTGGTACGCCGTCGATCGGGCCGGCGTAGCCGCCGAGGCGGGCCATCCGCTGCAATCCGGCGTAGGTGTTGACGCCGGCCACTCCGTCGACCGGGCCGGTGTAACCGAACCCGCGCAGGACGGTCTGGACGCCCTTCCACGTGTTGGGCCCGAGCGCGCCGTCGATCGGCCCGGTGTAGCCGCCGAGCTTGGCCAGCCGTTGCAGCGCCGCATAGGTGTTCGTCCCAGGTACGCCGTCGATCGGGCCGCTGTAACCGAACCCGCGCAGGACCGTCTGAATGCCCTTCCACGTGTTGGGCCCGAGCGCGCCGTCGACGGGACCGGCGTAGCCGCCCTTCTGCGCCAGCCGCTGCAGGGCCGCATAGGTGTTCGTCCCAGGTACGCCATCGATCGGGCCGGTGTAGCCGTATCCACGCACGACGGTCTGCACTCCCTTCCACGTGTTGACGCCGGGTACGCCGTCGACGGGCCCGGTGTAGCCGCCGGCCTGGCCGATCTCCTGGAGGATCCGGCCTTCCGACGAGGTGCTCGGGCCGGGCGCGTAGGTGAGCGGATTGATCCGCACTCCGTTCGGGTCGATCATGTGCCAGTGCACGTGCGGACCGGTGGAGTTGCCCGCCCCGTCGGCTCCGGCCGCCCCGCCGGACCAGCCGACAACGGTCCCGGCCGCGACCGCCGTGCCATTGGCCAACCGGAACTGTGACAGGTGCATGTACTGGCTGCGGTATCCCTCGGAGTGGTTGATCGTGACGGTGTGACCGCCGGTGCCGTTGTACGGGATGTTCTGAATGGTTCCGGCTCCGCAGGCGGGCAACGGGGTGCCGACGGCCATCGCGAAGTCGATGCCGCCCAGCGAACCCCGGTTGAGATGGTCCTGCCACGTGCCGGTGATCGGGTACGCGCTGAACGGGTTGTAGATCGACGGCGCGGCGAGGGCCGTCCCCGGCACGAGCAGCCCGCCCGCGAGCACACCGCCGCCGACGATGGCGCTGCGCCGCAACAGATCACGGCGGCTGACCGGAGCGGTCGCCGGTCCGTCGCCCGGGCCGCCACAGCAGGATTGCGTTGGGTTGTCCTCGTACATCGGTCCTCCCCAGCTGGAATCAACGCTCGTTAAAATCAAGCACGCTCGATTTACTGGGGACAACCCAACGAAACCGCGGATTCGGCTAACCGCCGACGGACTGGGCGACCTCGCCGCTGCGGCCGATCTTCTGCCAGCCGAGGCGGCGTCCGGCCAGTGCGGTCACCACCGATTGGACCAGCACGAGATACATGATCTGCCGGTACGCGACCTGCTGGAGCGGCAGTGCCCACAAAGGTCGTAACGGTTCCCGGTCGAGCCGGAACGCCAGCACGGCAGTGATCGCCTGCACGATCAGCACCGCGATCCACCCCGCCAGGGTGGCCCACCGGTCGAGGAACAGCACCCCGTAGACGGCCAGGATGTCCAGCAGCGGGCCGAACACCGGCAGGATCACGCTGAACAGCGCGATCAACGGCAGCCCGACGCGGCCGAACCGGCC
Source organism: Hamadaea sp. NPDC051192 (assembly GCF_040682475.1). Classification (NCBI taxonomy): domain Bacteria; kingdom Bacillati; phylum Actinomycetota; class Actinomycetes; order Micromonosporales; family Micromonosporaceae; genus Hamadaea; species Hamadaea sp. NPDC051192. The sequence goes on along the minus strand of NZ_JBFBAZ010000051.1, from coordinate 2,582 downwards.
GGACGCGCCGCGCTCGACGACCGCGTGGCGGTGCTTCCACATCGCCTGCATGGTGCCGTAACTCCAGCGGTACCGCTGCCGCCACAGCTGCCGGAGGGTGGCCGGGGCTTCGGTGACCGCCTGCGCGCTCTCCTCGTAGACGACTCGCCAGCCCGCCCGCAGGACGGCCATCGTGAGGTCGGTGTCCTCGGCCAGAGTGTCGGTCGGTGGGCCGCCGGCGTCGGCGAGCGCCTGGCGGCGGAAGGAGCCCAGCGCACCCGGCACGGTCGGGATGCAGCCGAGCGAGTCGTAGAGCCGCCGATCCAGGTTGAACCCGATCACGTACTCCAGATGCTGCCAGCGGCCGATCAGGCTCGCCCGGTTGCCGACCTTCACGTTCCCGGCCACCGCTCCGACGGCGGGATCGGCGAACGGCTGGATCAGGCGCCGGATCGTCTCTGGGCGTACCACTGTGTCCGCATCGATCATGACGATCAGAGCGTGACTGGCCATCGCGACCCCGGCCTTCAGGGCGGTGGCCTTGCCACCGCCCGGCACCCGCACGAGCCGCACGTTGTCGAGCTCCAGCTCGCGGACCCGCTCGCTGGTGGCATCGTCAGACCCGTCGTCGACCACGACGATCTCCACCGGGTGGTCGGAGGCGACGAGGGTACGCACAGTGGCGGCGATCGTGTCCTGCTCGTCGTGGGCCGGGACGATCACCGAGACCGGCTCCGTCACCGGTACGCCCCACGTGAAGCCCGCCGCGCGACGTGATCGGCTGTGCCGGACGGCGACGGTGAACATGAGCAGCGTGCGGGCGAGCGTGAGGACGCCGACTGTGAGCAGCAGCACCCACAGCAGGCGCAGCGTCAAATCGGCGAGCCCGACGGTGTGCACGACCACCGCGCCCCGCCACCGGTCGTTCGTGGACGACGGCTGGTTCACCGGAGTAGCAAGCGAATCGCGCAGCGCCTGCGAGACGGTGGCGAACTGGTAGCCGCGGGCCTGCATCTGCGGGATGAACCGGTCCAGCGCCGCCACGGTCTGGGCACGGTCGCCGCCCGCGTCGTGCATCAGGACGATCGCGCCGTCGCCGCTGGGCGTCGCGTTCGCCACGATCCGGTCGACCCCCGGACGCGCCCAGTCCTGGCTGTCGGTGTCGTCGAGCACGGTGAGGTAACCGGATCGGCCCGTGGCGGCCAGCACCGGCCAGTCCCGGTCGGTGACGGCGTCCGGAGTGGACGAATACGGCGGCCGGAGGATCGAGGTCTTCACCCCGGTCGCGTACGCGATCGCCAGCTGGGTGTGGGCGTATTCCAGGCGCTGCCGCCAGCCGCCGATCGCGCCCAGGTCGGGATGGGTGAAGGTGTGCACGCCGATCTCGTGCCCCTCGGCGACCTCGCGCCGGGCCAGGTCCGGATGACGGGCCACCTCGGAGCCGATGACGAAGAAGGTCGCGGGCACGTGGTGCCGGGCCAGCACGTCCAAGATCTGAGGCGTCCAGCGTGGATCGGGGCCGTCGTCGAAGGTCAGCACGATCTGGTTCCGCGGCACCCGCAGCGTACGCGGCTGGTCGCCGGTCGCGTCGATCACCGGTCCCCCGTCGTCCTTCACCGCTGTGGGAACCTGCCCGCTCGTCTGGCCCGACGGTGGACGGGCGTCGGGGGCGAACGCCGCATCGGTGTACGCCTCGATCGCCAGCAGCACGGCGACGACGCCGAGGACGGTGGCGGTCAGCGCCACCCGGACCAAGCGTGAGGCCACTCGGCGTACGCCCGGCCCGGGTGACGCAGGGGTCTGCGCCTTGCTTCGGCTCACGTAGAGGCTCATCGGCGCGCACACGACCCTCCGCCGACCGGGACCGTCGCCCCGGCCCGCTTCACCGACACCGTCGGGTTCGAGGCAGCGGCCGGATTCGTGCGCGCGGCCGGGTTCGTAGTGGCAGCCGGGTTGGTGCGAGCGGCTGGGTTCGTGGGGGCAGCCGGGCAGACTTCGAGTGGGGCCGGGTCGACCGGCTGGGCGTAAACCCCGACGAGCAGCACGATCGCCCCCGCCACGGTCGCCAGCACGACCAGCAGCGCGGCCACGTGCAGCACCCGGCGGCGGCGACCGCTGGCGTCGACGAACACCGGCGGCGGCTGCGGTGCCACCGGCAAGGCCCGGGTCCCCAGCGGTTCCCGTTGACCCGGCGGTTTGGGCGGTCGCAGCTTCGGCCGGGCACGTCCGATGTGCCGTTTCGCTTGGCTGCCCATCCGCTCCCGCCTCCGCCGCTCGCGATCACCGTCAGGCTTTGATCCCGCGTCGAGGCGGTCGGCAAACCGGGCGTGATGCGCGGCACGGAATCCGATGAGGTCGGTGATATGCCGCCTCACCAGGCCCGACGGGGCCGGGGCACGAACCCGCACCACCCTCCGGTTCAACCCGATCAGCCCACCCGCTGTCACACCCCCTCGTCATCCCCCCACCGCCTCCCCTCCCCCCTCCCCCCACCCCCTCCCCCGCGCCCCCTCCCCACCCCACCCCCCGCGCGCGTTGATCATGGAGTTTGCCCCCTCGACACACCGTCGAGACCACGGTTAACTCCATGATCAACGCGAAGA